>JBQTIS010000168.1:0-2320 GCA_052387895.1 Rhodospirillales bacterium
AGCAGAAGCGCGGAATCTCGACGCCCGCGCGTTCGCAGGCCTGCAGCACGGTCAGCCCGGCCTCGACCTCGATCTGCTTGCCGTCGATGGTGAGCTTCGGCATGTCCCTACTCCGCCGCCGCGCGCCTGTTGTGCCGCTCGGCGATGCGGCGCTCCATCTCGGGCCGGAAATGCCGGATCAATCCCTGGATCGGCCAGGCCGCCGCGTCGCCCAGGGCGCAGATGGTGTGGCCGTCCACCTGGTTGGCGACGTCGAGCAGCAGGTCAATCTCGCGCGGCTCGGCGTCGCCCGCGACCATGCGCTCCATCACGCGCCACATCCAGCCCGTGCCCACGCGTCAGGGCGTGCACTGGCAGCAGCTCTAGTGCATGTAGAAATTGCTGAGGCGCGCGATGGCCCAGACGATGTCGCTGGACTTGTCCATCACGATCACCGCCGCCGTGCCCAGGCCGGTCTTGCACGCCTTGCACGAATCGAAGTCCAAGAGCAGCGTGTCGCAGACCGATTTCGGCACCACCGGCACCGACGAGCCGCCGGGGATGACCGCCAGCAGGTTGTCCCAGCCGCCGCGCACGCCGCCGGCGTGGCGCTCGACCAACTCCCGCAGCGGAATCCCCATCTCCTCTTCCACGTTGCACGGCTTGTTCACGTGGCCGGAGATGCAGAAGACCTTGGTGCCGGTGTTGTTGGGCCGGCCGATGCCGGCGAACCATGCCGCGCCGCGCCTGAGGATCGTCGGCGCCACGGCGATGGTCTCGACGTTGTTGACGGTGGTGGGGCAGCCATAGAGTCCGGCGCCGGCCGGGAACGGCGGCTTCAGGCGCGGCTGGCCCTTCTTGCCCTCCAGGCTTTCCAGCAGCGCGGTTTCCTCGCCGCAGATATAGGCGCCCGCGCCGCGGTGGAGATACAAATCGAAATCGAAGCCCGAGCCGCAGGCGTTCCTGCCGACCAGGCCGGCCGCGTAGGCCTCGTCGATCGCGGCTTGCAGGTTCTCGCCCTCGCGCGCGAATTCGCCGCGGATGTAGATGTAGCAGGCGTTCGCGCCGATGGCGAAGCTGGCGACCAGGCAGCCCTCGACCAGCTTGTGCGGGTCGTGGCGCATGATGTCGCGGTCCTTGCAGGTGCCGGGCTCGCCCTCGTCGGCGTTGACCACGAGGTAATGCGGCCGGCCGGTCGGCTGCTTGGGCATGAACGACCATTTTAGGCCGGCGCCGAAGCCGGCGCCGCCGCGCCCGCGCAGCCCCGAGTCCCTGATCTGCTGGATCAGCGTGTCGCGCCCGCGCGCCAGCAGCTCCTTGGTGCCGTCCCAGTCGCCGCGTGCCCGCGCGCCCGCGAGCCGCCAGTCGTGGAAGCCGTAGAGGTTGGTGAAGATGCGGTCCTTGTCCTGGAGCGCCATGTCACCGTTCCTTGCCGAAGCTGGGGCTGGCGAGCGTCGTGGCGCCGCCCAGCGGCTCGGACGACTTGCGCGCGATCTGCGGTCCCGGCCTGGGTTTGCCGCCCGATTTCAGCGCCTCGATGATCTTGGCCGCGCTGGCCGCGTCCAGGTCCTCGTAGAAGTCGTCGCCGATCTGCATCATCGGCGCGTTGACGCAGGCGCCCAGGCATTCGACCTCCTTCAGGCCGAACTTGCCGTCCCCGGTCACCGTGCCGCATTTCACGCCCAGCGCCTTTTCGCAGGCCGCGACGATCGCGTCCGAGCCGCGCAGCCAGCACGGCGTGGTGGTGCAGACCTGCACCTGCACCCGGCCCGCGGGCTTGAGGTTGTACATGGTGTAGAAGCTCGCCACCTCGTGCACCCGGATCGGCGCCATGTCCAACAGCCGGGCGACGTATTCGATCGCGGCCTGCGGCAGCCAGTTGTCGTTCTGTTTCTGCGCCAGCATCAGCACCGGCATCACGGCGCTGGCCTGCCGGCCCTGCGGATACTTGGCGACGAGCTTCTTCGCCTCGGCCAGATTGGCGGCGGTGAACTCGAATTTTTCCGCGCGCGCGTTCATCGGTCGATCTCGCCGAACACGATGTCCATCGAGCCGATGATGGCGACCGCGTCGGCCAGCATGTGCCCCTTGGACTGGAAATCGAGCGATTGCAGGTGCGCGAAGCCCGGCGCGCGGATCTTGCATCGGTAAGGCTTGTTGGTTCCATCGGCCACCAGGTAGACGCCGAACTCGCCCTTGGGCGCCTCGACGGCGGCATAGGTCTCGCCCGCCGGCACGTGACAGCCCTCGGTGCAGAGCTTGAAGTGGTGGATCAGCGCCTCCATCGAGCGCTTCATCTCGGCGCGCGGCGGCGGCGCCACCTTGCGGTCGTCGGTCATGG
>JBQTIS010000169.1:0-4194 GCA_052387895.1 Rhodospirillales bacterium
CGCGCGCTCTCGGCCAACATCGCGGTCGAGCTGCCCGAAGCGGTCAAGGACGGCACGCTCTACCGCATGCTGTTCCTGGCGGCGCTGACGCTGTTCGCCATGACCTTCGCGATCAACACCCTTGCCGAGATCGTGCGCCTGCGGTTCCGCAAGCGCTCGGCTCAGCTCTAGCGGCCGTGGGGGTTCGGACATGGCCATGGATATGACGCTCGGCGCGGGCGGAACCGCGGCGCGGGCGGGCGCGGTCGGCCGCGCGCGGTCGGTCAGCCTGGACGCCCAGGGCGAGCCCAATCTGTGGGCGCTGGGCGGCGCGCTCGCCTTGGGCTGCGTGATGATCGCGGGTTTCCTTCTGCTGGTGTTCTGGAACGGCGTGGCGGCGTTCTGGCCCAAGCCGGTCGCGGTCGTGGCGCTGACGGATGGCAAGCGGATCGCCGGCGAGCCGGTCCGCGCCGAGGTCTACCGCCCCGGACCCGAGGTGCTGGACAATCTGCCGGCCGAGGCGCGCGCGCGCGTCGCCGCCGCGGGCTTCGACTTCCGCACGCTCTATCGCACGGGCAACTACGACCTCTATGGCGACGATTTCCGCTGGGTGTCCGACTTCGAGGCGAAGTCGGCGAGTTATCCCTCGGGGCTGCTGATGGTCGAGCGCCTGGAATGGGGGCCGTTCATCGGCGCCATCAAGTCGTTGGCGCTTGACGGCGTCAGGCGCGAGCGCGCCGCCTTGACCGCGGCCGAGATCGCCGCGGCGCACGCGGCCGCGCGCGACCGTTGGCGCGACATCCGAGTCATCGAGCGCGACCGGATCGGCGCGGTCAATCACGAGCTGGAGCAGGAGCGCTTGAGGCTGCGGCGCGTGTCCTTGAGCGACGGCGTTGGCAGCCCGGCTTATGCCGAAGCCAGGGCCCGCCTGCAGCGCCATGAGGCCGAACTGCAAAAGCAATACGCGGCGCTGGCGGCCGAGGCCAGGGCGCTGAAGGACCGCGACGCGCGCGACCGCGTGGTCCTGGCCGATATCGACGGGCGCGAGAAAGAGGCGCCGCTGTCGGCGCTGGTGCGGTTCTATCCGGCCAACGACCTCGATTTCGCGCGCACACTCGGCATCTACCTGGCGCGCTGGTGGGAGTTCCTGACCGAAGAGCCGCGCGAAGCCAATACCGAAGGCGGCATCATGCCCGCGATCTTCGGCACCTTCGCGCTGACCGTGCTTCTGGTGGTGGCGGTGGCGCCGTTCGGCGTCATAACCGCGCTATACCTGCGCGAATACGCGCGCCAGGGCCGCGTCGTCGCGGCGGTGCGGATCTCGGTCAACAACCTGGCGGGCGTGCCGTCGATCGTCTACGGCGTGTTCGGCCTGGGCTTCTTCGCCTATTTCCTCGGCGGCGCGATAGACCAGTTGTTCTTTCCCGAGCGCCTGCCCAACCCCACCTTCGGCACCGGCGGCCTGTTGTGGTCGTCGCTGACGCTCGCGTTGTTGACCGTGCCGGTGGTGATCGTCGCCACGGAAGAGGCGCTGGCCGCGGTGCCGCGCTCGATGCGCGAGGGCTCGCTCGCCTGCGGCGCCTCGAAATGGCAGACCATCCGGCGCATCGTGCTGCCGCGCGCCATGCCCGGCGTCATGACCGGCATCATCCTGGCGATGGCGCGCGGGGCGGGCGAGGTGGCCCCGCTGATGCTGGTGGGCGTGGTGAAGCTGGCGCCCGAGTTGCCGCTCGACGGCTATTTCCCGTTCCTGCACCTCGAACGCAGTTTCATGCATCTGGGCTTCCACATCTACGACGTGGGCTTCCAGTCCCGCAATTCCGAGGCCGGCAAGCCGATGGTGTTCGTCACCACCTTGCTGCTGATCGCGCTGATCTTCGTCATGAACGTCGGCGCCATCGCCATCCGCAGCCGGCTCAAGCGCAAGTTCGCCGGCAGCCAGTTCTAGAAGGACGAAAGAGGATTCACCGATGGTCGCGGCGCTGAAGCTCACCCCGGAACCGGACACCGTCTATCACACCAAGCCTGGCGGCTTGGGACCGGCCATGTCGATCCAGGGCTTCAACCTGTGGTACGGGGCCAAGCAGGCGCTGTTCGACGTCGCCATGGACGTCGAGCGCGGGCTGGTGACCGCGCTGATCGGACCCTCGGGCTGCGGCAAGTCCACCCTGCTGCGCTCGTTCAACCGGATGAACGACCTGATCGACGGCCTGCGGATATCTGGCCGTATCGCCTTTGCCGGCGCCGACGTGTACGATGCGCGCACCGACGTCATCGCGCTCAGAAAGCGGATGGGCATGGTGTTCCAGAAGCCGAACCCCTTCCCCATGTCGATAACCGAGAACGTGATCTATCCCCTGCGCGTGGACGGCGTGCGCGACCGGCGCGTCCTGGCCGAGACGGCCGAACGGGCCTTGAAGAGCGCCGCGCTGTGGGACGAGGTGAAGGACCGCCTCGGCGAAAGCGCGCTGGGCCTGTCGGGCGGCCAGCAGCAGCGCCTGTGCATCGCCCGCGCCATCGCCGGCGATCCCGAGGTGCTGCTGATGGACGAGCCGTGCTCGGCGCTGGACCCGATCGCCACCTCCAAGATCGAGGAGCTGATCGGCGAGCTCAGCGGCCGCTACACCATCGTCATCGTCACCCACAACATGCAGCAGGCGGCGCGCGTGTCCGACAACACCGCCTTCATGTACCTGGGCAAGCTGATCGAATATGGCGAGACCGCGACCGTCTTCACGATTCCGAAGCTGGAAAAGACCCAGGAATACGTCACCGGCCGATTCGGGTGAGGCGAGGGGGACCGCATTCATGACCGCGCAGCACATCGTGAAGTCGTACGACGAGGAATTGAAGCGGCTGACCAACGCCATCGTCGAGATGGGCGGGGCGGCCGAATCGCAGCTCGCCCAGGCGATCCAGGCCGTGGCGAAGCGCGACAGCGACCTGGCCGTCCGCGTGGTGCGCCAGGACGCCGCGATCGACCACCTCGAGGAGATCGTGCAGAACCAGACCGTGCGGCTTTTGGCGCTGCGCCAGCCCGTGGCGCGCGACCTGCGCGACATCCTGGCCGCGATCAAGATCGCCAGCGATATCGAGCGAATCGGCGACCTCGCCGCCAACATCGCCAAGCGCGCCGTCGCGCTCAACCAGTCCGCGCCGGTGCGCCCGGTCGCCTCGGTGCCGCGCATGGGACGCTTGGCGCAGCAGGCCATCAAGGACGTGATCGACGCCTATGTCGAGCACGACGCGCAGAAAGCCATCGCCGTGTGGCAGCGCGACGACGACCTGGACGACCTGACCTCGAGCCTGTTCCGCGAGCTTCTGACCTACATGATCGAGGACCCGCGCAGCATCTCGCCTTGCGCCCATCTGCTGTTCATCGCCAAGAACATCGAGCGCATCGGCGACCACGCCACCAACATCGCCGAGACGGTGCATTTCCTGGTGCTGGGGCAGCGCCCGTCGGCCGCGCGGCCCAAGCACGATACGTCGAGCTACGCGGTGGTAGAGCCGCCGGCCGATGGCGGCGCGCCGGGCGCGACGAAACGGGGCGCGCCATGATGTTGAAGCCGACCGTCCTGGTGGTCGAGGACGAGGCCGCGCTGACGGCCATGCTGCGCTACAACTTCGAGCGTGAAGGGTTCCGGGTGGTCGAGGCCAACGACGGCGAAGAGGCGATCGTCGCGGTCGCCGAAAACAAGCCCGACCTGATCCTTTTGGACTGGATGCTGCCGCATCTCTCGGGCATCGATCTGTGCCGGCAATTGCGCCGCGGCCCGGGCACGCGCGACATTCCCATCATCATCGTCACCGCCCGCGGCGAGGAGGCCGACAAAATCCGCGGCCTCAACACCGGCGCCGACGACTACGTCACCAAGCCGTTCTCGCCGCAGGAGCTGATCGCGCGCGTGCGCGCCGTCTTGCGCCGCGTCCGGCCGGCGCTCGGCAACGCCACGCTCAGCCACGGCGGCGTCAGCATGGACCTGGCGGCGCACCGCGTGCGCCGTAACGACCGCGACGTGCATCTGGGCCCGACCGAGTTCCGCCTGCTGCGGCACTTCCTCGAACATCCCGGCCGGGTGTTCAGCCGCGAGCAGCTGCTGGACGCGGTCTGGGGCTCGGATGTCTATGTCGAGGCCCGCACGGTCGATGTCCACGTCGGGCGCCTGCGCAAGGCCCTCAACCGCGACGAGACCCAGGTCGACCCGATCCGCA
>JBQTIS010000170.1:0-10314 GCA_052387895.1 Rhodospirillales bacterium
GCGTCGGCCAGAAGCTCGGCCAGCGCCTGGCGCTTGTGCGGCGCGTGCACCATCAGCACGCGCTGGTCGATGAGTTCGACCGGCGTGGCCGAGGGCGTCACCTCGACGCGCACGGGATTGCGCAGCATCTCGGCGGCAAGCCCGGCCACGCTGCCCGGCATGGTGGCCGAGAACAGCAGGGATTGGCGCGTCTTGGGAAGCGCGGCGACGATGCGGCGCACGTCGCGGATGAAGCCCATGTCCAGCATGCGGTCGGCTTCGTCCAGCACCAGCACCGAAACCTGGTCCAGCCGCACGCAGTGCTGGCCCATCAGGTCCAACAGGCGGCCGGGCGTGGCGACCAGCACGTCGACGCCGCGCGCGAGCGCGTCGATCTGCGGCCGGTGGCCGACGCCGCCGAACACGACGGCGTGGCGCAGGCCCAGATGGCGGCCATAGCCGCGGAAGCCCTCGAAGATCTGCAGCGCCAGCTCGCGCGTCGGCGCCAGCACCAGCGCGCGGGTCGCGCGCGGGCCGGGCGCCGCGCGGTTGGCGGCCAGGCGCTGCAGGATCGGCAGCGCGAACGCCGCGGTCTTGCCGGTGCCGGTCTGGGCGATGCCCAGAACGTCGCTGCCGGCGAGCACGGTGGGAATCGCCTGGGCCTGGATCGGGGTGGGGTTGAGATAGCTCTCTGCGCTAAGCGCGCGGAGGATCAGCTCGGCAAGCCCGAGCTGAAAGAAAGTAGAAGTCATGAGTTGAGTTGAATCCTTTATCGCCGCGATCCGCGCCCATTTCCATGGGTTAAGGCGGAGCTGCGGCCTTGCGCTGCTTACCAGCGCGACTGGAACAGCATTGTTGGGAAAGTGTCTCGGATGAGGCGCCGGAGGAAGTCCGCGCGGCGCATCGCGCTATCCAGAGAAACCGTTGCGGCGCTTACATGGGGCCTGGGGGGAGAAATGTCAAGGAATTCCAGGGTTAAGGATGTTCACCGGCCGCGCGCCCGGCGCGGGTAAGCCATGCGCGCTATGCCGTGCTGCTCCGGTCAGGGCCGCAGATAGCCGACGATTTCCTCGACCTCCTTCAGGATCGGCCGGGCGATGGCGTCGGCGCGCGCGGCGCCGTCGCTTAACACCGCGTCGACCGCGCCGGGGTCCTTCATCAGCCGCTGCATCTCGCCGCCGATCGGCCCCAGCACCGACACCGCCAGGTCCGAGAGCTCCTTCTTGAACGCCGAGAACTGCGCGCCGGCGAACTTCTTCAACACGCCCTCGCGCGTGTGGTCGCTGAGCGCGGCGTAGATGGTCACCAGGTTGTCGGCCTCGGGCCGCTTCTCGAGCTCGGCCACGGCCTCGGGCAGCGGATGCGGGTCGGTCTTGGCCTTCCTGATCTTCAGCGCGATCGCCTCGGCCGTGTCGTTGAGGTTGATGCGGCTGTAATCCGACGCGTCGGACTTGCTCATCTTCTTGGCGCCGTCGCGCAGGCTCATCACGCGCGTGGCCTCGCCCTGGATGATCGGCTCGATGATCGGGAAATATTCGACGCCGAAATCGTGGTTGAATTTCTGGGCGATGTCGCGCGCCAGCTCCAAATGCTGCTTCTGGTCCTCGCCCACCGGCACGTGCGTGGCCTTGTAGGCCAAAATGTCGGCCGCCATCAGGTTGGGATAGATGTACAGCCCGACCGAGGCGTTCTCGCGGTCCTTACCCGCCTTCTCCTTGAACTGCGTCATGCGGTTGAGCCAGCCCACGCGCGCCACGCAGTTGAAGATCCAGGCGAGCTGCGCGTGCGCCGGCACGCGGCTCTGATTGAAGATGATGTGCTTCTTGGCGTCGATGCCGCAAGCCAGGAACGCCGCGGTCACCTCGCGCGTGTTCCGGCGCAGCTCCTGCGGGTCCTGCCACACGGTGATCGCGTGCATGTCGACGACGCAGAAGATGCAGTCATAGCTCGCCTGCAGCCGCACGAAGTTGCGCAGCGCGCCGAGATAGTTTCCGAGATGCAGGTTTCCTGTGGGCTGGACGCCCGAGAAGATGCGGTTCATGGCCGGCTCCGGTTTGGACTCGGGTCGGTGAATTGGGGCGGGTGTTTATGGCGGCGTGGACGGGCCGGGTCAAGCCGCCCCGGGCTTGGCCGGCGGGCTGGCAAGCGCTTGGCTGAGCTCGCCGAGCCTGGCGGCGCCCAGCGCGTGGCAGGCGAGACCATAGGCCGCGCCGCCGCCCACGATCAGCGCCGCCAGCGCCAGGACGCGCAGCGGCGTCGATGCCAGGAACAGCGCGCCGAGCAGCCATTGGCCCACAAGCAGGACCGCGACCATCGCCGCGGCAGCCAGTAGCATCAGCACGAGCCGGCGCTTCAGCCTCGGGTCGGGATCGAAATGGCCGCGCCGCCACAGGATCGCGCCGAGCATCGCCGCGTTCGCCCACGACGCGGCGGCGCCGGCCAGCGCGATGCCGACCTGCTGCATCGGCCCCATCAGCGCCGCCGCCAGCGCCAGGTTCAAGGCCACGCTGCCCGCTCCCACCAGCACCGGGGTCCTGGTGTCCTCGCGCGCGAAGAAGCCGGGCGACAGCGCCTTGATCAACACATAGGCCGGCAGCCCCAGGGCGAACGCCGCCAGCGTGCGCGCGGTCGCGGCGGCGTCGTCGGCGCCGAACGCGCCGCGCTGGAACAGCACGCCGACGATCGGCCCCGGCGCCGTCACCAGCGCGGCCGCCGCCGGCACGGTCAGCAGCAACGCGAACTCCACGGCGCGGTTCTGGCTGGCGCGCGCGGCCTCGGTCTCGCCCGCGCGCAACTGCCGCGACAACAGCGGCAGCAGCGCCACCCCCACCGCCACTCCCACCACGCCCAACGGCAGCTGGTTCACGCGGTCGGCGTAGTAGAGATACGAAATCGCGCCCGACGGCAGCAGCGACGCCAGCACCGTGCCGAGCCAGATGTTCACCTGCACCACGCTGGCCCCGAAGATGCCAGGCAGCATCAGCTTGAACAATTTCTTGATGTCCGGGCTCAAGACGGGGCGCGCCAGGCGCGGCAGCATCCCTTGGCGCGCCGCGTCCTGCGCCAGCCACAGGAACTGCGCCACGCCGGCGGCGGCCACCGCCCAGGACAGCGCGTGGCCGGGCGTGGCGGTCCAGCGCACCGGACCCAGCAGCGCCAGAATCATCGCGATGTTGAGCATGATCGGCGCCGCCGCCGCGACCGCGAACCGGTCGATCGCGTTCAGCGCCGCGCCCAGCATCGACACCAGCGCCATGAACAGCAGGTAAGGAAAGCAGATGCGCGTGAACTGGACGGCCAGCGCGAACTTCCCGGGCTCGCCGGCGAAGCCCGGCGCGATCGCAACCATCAGATAGGGCATCGCGATCTCGACCAGCACCGTCAGCGGCAGAAGGATCGCCACCAGCACCGACAGCGCGCGGCCGGCGAACGCCAACGCCGCGCCGCGCCCGCTCTTTTGCAGCGTCGCGGCGAACAGCGGCACGAAGGCGGCGTTGAACGCGCCCTCGGCGAACAGGCGGCGAAACAGGTTGGGGAACTGGAAGGCGACGAAGAACGCGTCGGCCAGCCCGCCCGCGCCCAGCAACGCCGCCATCATCACGTCGCGCACGAAGCCCAGCACGCGGCTTGCCATGGTCCAGACGCCGATCGTGGCGATGCCGCGCAGCAGGGACATCAGGGGCCAATGAAGCTGAAGAACGGCGGGCGCATCATCGCTCGGCGAACTCGGTCAACAACACGACTTTTGCCTGCCATGCCGTTTTTTGGACGCGCCGCACCAATCGTTCGTCGGCTGTCACCATGCGCGCATCCTGCTGCTCGGCCAGCGCAATGTAGAAACAATCGCAGACCGGGTGGTCGAGCGCGCAGGCGATGGCAAAGGCCCTGTCGCGCAACGGACCGTTGGGGAAGATGGAGCTGAATGCCGATACGAAGCGGCTCACGATCGTCTCCGCCTGCTTTTCGACCAACACCCGCGCATGAACGGCTTTCCAGACCGCGCTGCAAACCTCCGGTACGACCAGGTCGGGAGCGACAAGCGTTTCGTTTCCGTCAAGCAGGCGCAATGCCGCGATGTTTTCCGGCTCCGAGGAGAACCAGTGCATGCAAACGCTGGCGTCGATCACCAGCGTCATCGCTCGTCGCGGCCCTGCCTGATCAGTTCAACCATCGTCGGCGCGTCCTTCGGCCGGGGCGGAGCCATCGCCCGGATGCGCGCCATTTCCGCCAGCAACTCGGCGCGCGACGGCCTCGCCGCGTCCGTCAATACCTCGCGCAGCGTCTGTTCCAGCGATTGCTTCTTGGCGCGCGCACGCGCGCGCAGCTTTTCGATCACCGCGTCGTCGATGTTGCGGATCACCACCTGAGCCATGGCCGCCTCCTCGATAGCATTATGATATCATATCTGCTATCATATTGATAGCAGAATATCGAATTGAAAATATGTGCTATTCCGCGGCGGCCGTTGCGCGGGTGCCGGCGGCGCGGCGCGGCGGCGGTTCGTCGGCCGGCCTCGGCTCGGCCGTCTTGGCCTCGTTCGGATCGGCCAGCGCCGCCAGCAGTTCGCCCTTGATCTTGTCGAGCTTGTGGTCCTCGATCACCTTCATGCCGAACAGATCCTTGACGTAGAACACGTCGACCACGCTCTCGCCGTAGGTCGAAATCCGCGCGGTCGAGATTTGCAGGTTGCAGTTGGTCAGCGCCCGCGTCACGTCGTACAGCAAGCCGGGCCGGTCGCGGCCGTTGACCTCGATCACGGTGTGGGTGGCGCTGGCCTTGTTGTCGAACAGCACGCGCGGCGGCACCTTGAACACGCGGGTGCGGCTTTGGAACGCGGGCGCGCGGCCCAGCTCCTGGCGGGGCCTCAGCTTGCCCGACAACGACTGCTCCACGCGCGTGGCGAGCCGCGCCAGCTTGTCGGGCCGGTCGAACGCGCCGCCGTCGGCGTCCTGCACCGAGAACGTGTCAAGCGCCATGCCGTCGTTGGTGGTGAAGATGCGCGCCTCGACGATGTTGGCGCCGCTCAACGCCAGCGCGCCGGCGATGCGGCTGAACAGGCCGGGATGGTCGGCGGCATAGATCGTGACCTCGGTGATGGCGCGCGCCGGCTCGACCTTGGTGTCGATCGACAGCGGCGCCTTGTCGCGCTCGGCCCGGCGCACCATGCGCGCGTGGCGCGCCAGCGCCGCGACGTCGAAGGCCAGCCAATAGGCCGGGCCGCAGCGTTCGGCGTGCTGCTTGAACTCCGCGTCGCTCCAGTCCTTGAGCTCGGCCCTGAGCTCGCTCTGCACCGCCGCGGCGCGGGCCTTCATGCCCTGCCCGCCGGCCGCCAGCCCGCCCGACAGCACCTCTTCCGCGCGCCAGTAGAGTTCCCGCAGCAGCGTGGCCTTCCAGTTGTTCCACACGTTGGGCCCGACGGCGCGGATGTCGGCCACGGTCAACACCAAAAGCAGCCGCAGGCGCTCGGGGCTCTGCACCAGGGCGCAGAAATCGCTGACCGTCTTGGGATCGTCGATGTCGCGCTTGAACGCGGCATAGCTCATCAGCAGGTGATAGCGCACCAGCCAGGCGACCGCCTCGGTCTCGTCGTCCTTCAAGCCCAGGCGGGGGCACAGCTCGTGCGCCACCTGCTCGCCCAGCACCGAATGGTCGCCGCCGCGCCCCTTGGCGATGTCGTGCAGCAGCACCGCCAGATACAGCACGCGCCGCGACAGCACCTTGTGCACCACCTCGCTCGAAACCGGATGATCCTCCTTCAGCAGCCCCTTCTCGATCCGGTGCAGGATGCCGATGGCATAGATCGTATGCTCGTCCACCGTGTGCACGTGGTACATGTCGTACTGCATCTGCGCCACCACCCGGCCGAAATCCGGCACGAAGCGGCCGAGCACGCCCGCCTCGTTCATGCGCCTCAGCGCGATCTCGGGGTCGTGGTCGCCGGTCAGGATCTTCAGGAACAGCTCGTTGGCCTCGGGCGCGGCGCGCAGCCGCGCGTTCACCAGCCGCAGGTCGCGCCGCACCAACCGCAGCGCGTTCGGGTGCACGTCCAATCCGTTTTCCTGCGCCACGCGGAACAGGCGCAGGAAGTTCACCGGATCGCCGGCGAAGGCGTTGTCGCGCTTGACGTTCAGCCGCCCCGCGTCGACCACGAAGTCGCCGAAGTCGCGCCGCCACGGCGCGATGCGCCGGATCGCCGCCAGCGGTTTCTTCTTCAGCTCCGCCTCCATCGCGGCGCAGAACACGCGCGTCAGGTCGCCCACATCCTTGGCGACCAAGTAGTAGTGCTTCATCAGCCGTTCGACGCGCTTGGTGCCGGCGTGGTCGGTGTAGCCCATGCGTCGCGCGATCTCGGACTGCACGTCGAAGGTCAATCGCTCCTCCGGCCGGCCGGTCAGGTAGTGCAGGTGGCAGCGCAGGCACCACAGGACCTCGCGCGATTTGGAGAAGGTGCGCGCCTCTTCCGGCACCAGCACCCCCTGCTTGGCCAACGCCTCGGGCGCGCCGGTCTTGTACAGATACTTGGCGATCCAGATCAGCGTATGCAGGTCGCGCAGGCCGCCCTTGCCGTCCTTGATATTCGGCTCCAGCACGTAGCGCGAATCGCCCATGCGCTGGTGGCGCTCGTCGCGCTCCTTCATCTTGGCGTCGACGAACTCGGCGCGGCCGCTGCGGAGGAATTTATCCTCGAACTTCCCGCGCAGCTCGCGGTAGAGGTCCTGGTCGCCCCAGACGTAGCGCGATTCCAGAAGGCCGGTGCGGATGGTCAGGTCCTGCTTGGCGTGGCGCAGGCATTCGTCGATCGACCGCGTGGCGTGGCCGACCTGCAGGCCCATGTCCCACAGCACGTACAGCATGAACTCGACCACTTGCTCGCCGTGCGGCGTCTGCTTGTAGGGCCTCAGGAACAGAAGATCGATGTCCGAGCGCGGCGCCAGCTCGCCGCGGCCGTAGCCGCCGACCGCCACGATGCACAGCTGCTCGGCCTTGGTGGGATTGGGCGCGCGGAACATCCGCTCCGAGGCGAAATCGAACAGCACGCGCACGATCTGGTCGACCAGCAGCGCGGTCGCGTGCATCACGCCCGCGCCCAAATTGTCGGCCTCGAATCGGCGGCGGATTTCGTTCTGCCCGTCCCTCAGCGCCGCCTTCAGCAGCGCCAGCAGCCGCGCGCGCCGCGCGTCGCTGGCGAGCATGCCGATCTCCTCGCATTGGGCCATCAGCTGGCGGCGGTCGATCACCGCGCGCGGATTCGCGATCTTTTCGGTGGCGCTCATGCGGCTTCGGGCCTGCCGCTCAATTCCGCGTCGTCGACTGCGCGCCGCGCCTGAGGCCGCGGTCGATGACCTCGGCCAGAAGCTCGGCGACGCACCCGTAAATCTGATCGTTGCCGCGCGTCATCTCCTCGCGCGTGCGCGGCACCAGCCGGCCTTCGCCGTCCCAGAAAAGCATGATCTCGTGGCGCGGGAACAGGTTCACGCCCGGCACCTGCGCCGCCTGGCGCATCGCGTCCATGAACGGCTGGAAATTGATCAGCAGCGCCGAGCCGCGGGCGTATTGCGGGTCCATCAGAATGAGGTCCGCGTGCATCGCGCCCACGTCGTCCATGCCCTTGGCCAGGGTTTCGATGAATTCGCCGGGGTCGAGCGTCAGCGCCGCTTCCACCGTGCCGGTTTCCCAGATCACCAGGCTGGGATGCAGCGAGGCGATGTCGCGCGCGAAGCGCTCTTGCGCCGCCTTGGCTGTCTGGCGGCGCACGCCGAAGTTGAACACCTTGATCTCGACCGCGTCGAGCCGCCGCGACAGAATGTCGGCCAGCCGCGTGGGCCAGGCGGCCGCGGGCGAGGATGCGCCCAGGCCCTGGGTGCTGGCGCCGCCGATCGCCACGATCACCAGCTTGCGCTCGCGCGCCACGCGATCGGCGGAATGCGAGAACTGCGCGATGTCGCGGATCAGGCCTTCCGGCACCCGGCACAACTCGGGCACGTCCATCGTGTCCATGGCGCCGGCGGGCGCGCCGGCCGCCAACCCGGCGATGGCCGCCAGCAAGGCGAGCAGGGGTGGGGCCTTCATCTCGTCCTCATGCTTCGACGCGGCGCTTTTGCGCCTCGGCCTGGCGGAACCAGCTCATCGCCCCGGCGACCGCCGCCATGATGCCCACCCCGGCCAGCGATACGGCGACGTGGGTCACGGTCCGCGAACTGAACTCGACCAGAATCAAGTGGCCCAGATAGGACAGGAATATACCCAGGCAGAAGACGTAAAGCGAGTTCTGCCCCATCCGGATGACCAGCCCGCATGGCGCCCAGCCGAGCCAACCGGCCGCCGGCTTGACCAGATAGGCGGCCATATAGGCCAGCGCAAGAAAGTTAACGACGCGCAGCGCGCCCAAGTTGGTTTTCGCGTTCACCAGCCAGATCAACCGGGTCTGCGGCGGCAGGTCCAGGCCCAGCAGATCGTAGACCGTGATCATGGCCCTGACCGGAATGCAGACCGCCAGGATCGCGGCGCAAAGCCAGAACAGCCAGCGCGCATTCAGCCAGGCAGGCCAGGGTTGCGGGCGCGGATGGCCCAGGCACGCCCCCAGGACGAACAGCAACTGCCAGGCCAGCGGATTGAAGAACCAATTGCCGGTCGGATAGGCCGGCAGGTTGAAGCCGTGGCGCTGCGACAGCGCGTACAGCAGCGCCGACAGGCCGACCGTCGCCCACGGCCAGCGGCCGATCGCCGGCAAAAGAACGGCCAGCCCCAGCATCAAGACGATGTAGAGCGGCAGGATGTCCATGAACGCGGGCTGGAAAATCAGGATCAGCGCGTTCAGCACGGCGATGTGCGGGGACTTTAGGAAATGATCGACGTTCATCTCCTCGACGAACATCGGATTGGCCAAGCGCTCGGCGCTGAACGACACCTCGGCCATGAAGATCACGAACAGGAACACATGGGCGATGTACAGCGTCCAGCACCGGCCGAGGATCTTCATCGCGGCCAGACCGCCGCCCAGGCGCCGGGCCGCGGTGCCGAACACCAGCGCGGCGGTGTAGCCCGAGATGAACACGAACACCTCGGCCGCGTCGGAGAAGTTCCAGCTACCCAGCGTCACCCTGGCCAGCTTGTTGTCGGGTATGTGGTCGATGAAAATGAAGATCAGGGCCAGGCCGCGGAAAAAGTCGAGCCGCAGATCGCGTTCGCCCGCCGTCCTGCCCATTTGCGCGCCGTCCGGCCTGCCGCTATAGACTTGGGCCGAAGCCTATCATGACCCCAGCCGGCGGCGACAGGCCGTTAAGGAATAGCCCAGGCCCAAAAGACGTTTAAACGCTGAATGACCGGTCCAGCTTCCTCCCCCACAACCGTGGCGCTGCCTGCCCTGGCCCTCCTGGGCTTGGGCGTGGTCCTTGCCCTGCCGGCCCTCGCGCAGACCGGCCAGGTCAGCGCCGTGCGGCCCGAACCCGCCGCCGCGGCCGAGGAAATGTTCGGCGGCCGCGAATGCGCCGTGCCCAGGCGCATCGCCGCGATCAACGGCAACTTGCCGCGCACCACGCTGAAGCTGCGCAACGACGAGCCGGTGAAGATCGTCGCGATCGGCTCGTCCTCGACCGAGGGCGTCGGCGCCAGCGGCGGCGACCAGGCCTATCCCCAGCAATTGCAGCGCGAGCTGTCGCGCCGTTTTCCCGCCAGCGTCATTCGCGTGGTGAACAAGGGCGTGGGCGGCCAGCTGGCGCGCGACATGGTGGCGCGCATGGAACGCGACGCCATCGAGCGGCGCCCCAGCCTGGTGATCTGGCAGACCGGCGTGAACGACGCCGAGCGACACGTGCCGGGCGAGGTTTTCGCCGCCGAGATGACCGACGGCGTCGGCCGGCTGCGCGCGGCCGAGATCGACGTCCTTTTGATCGGCCCGCAATACACCCCGAACATCGGGCCCGGCATCGGCGCCTATCCGACCTATTTCCGCCTGTTCGAGATGCTGCGCCGGGATACCGACGCGGCCCGATTCCACCGCTTCGACATCATGCGGTACTGGGTGGAGAGCGGCCGCTTCACGTTCCCTTCCATGCTGGCCGACGACCGGTTTCACATGAACGACCGTTCCTATTTCTGCCTGGCCCAGGTGCTGGCCGACGCGATCGAAAGCGCCGTTCGGCAATAGCGATTTTAATTCAACGCTTTAGCATGCCGTTCGGACGGCCGCGCGCGCCCGGCCAAAATCACAGAAAAGCCTTATTCCCGGCACACGCCGACCATACTTCCCCCGCGTAATTCCAAGCCTAGACCTCCCCTCCAAGGCGAGACCGCCCCCCCGCGGTCTCGCTCAGCCGATAAAAAGGCTGTCTTAGG
>JBQTIS010000171.1:0-4752 GCA_052387895.1 Rhodospirillales bacterium
GGCCGGCGAGATCGACGCCGGCGCCAAGCTCATCGAGGTTGCGCTCGCCACGCGGCTCGGTGTCAGCCGCGGGCCGGTGCGCGAGGCGTTCCGGGCGCTGGCCGAATCCGGGTTGGTGCGCCAGGAAAAGAACCGCGGCGTGTTCGTGCGCGAGATCCAGCCCGAGGAGGCGGCGGAGCTGTACGAACTGCGTGCCGGGCTCGATGAGATCGCCGGCCGGGCGCTGGCCGAGCGCATCACCGACGCCGGGATCGCCGAACTGCGGCGCATGGTCGACGACATGGACCGGCCGAAGCCGATCGACCGGTATTTTCCGCTCAACATCCGCTTCCACGACCGGATCGTCGAGTTGACGGGCAACCGCAAGCTGCTGGCAGCCTATCGCGGCGTCATCAATCAGATGCACTTGATGCGCCGGCGCGGCCTGGTAGCGGGCGGCGGCATGCGCGGCATGTCGAACGTCGAGCATCGCGCCATCGTCAACGCGCTGGCTAGGCGCGATATCGACGCCGTGGCCGAGGCGATGCGCCGGCATGTCCATGCCGGGCACGAGCGGCTGCTGCTGACCACCCGGCCTCCCGCCGGACCGGCGGCGGACTGAGGAACGGACGGCGCATGGCCACGGTCGACCTCCTCAACCTCACCAAGCGCTACGGCGAGCTTGCCGTGGTGGACCGCGTGAGCCTGCGCATCGACCACGGCCAGCTCGTCTGTCTTCTGGGGCCGTCGGGTTGCGGCAAGACCACGACGCTCAGGCTGATCGCCGGTTTCATCGAGCCGACGGACGGCGAAGTCCGCGTCGGCGAGCGTCTGTTGTCGTCGCCGGGCTGGGCGATGGAGCCGCAGCAGCGCAATATGTCGATGATCTTCCAGAGCTACGCGCTGTGGCCGCACATGACCGTGGCCGAGAACGTGGCCTACGGCCTGAAACTGCGCAAACTGGGCGCCGATGCGATCCGCGCCAAGGTACGCGCGATCCTGGGCATGACGCGCCTCGGCGAGTTGGAGGACCGCTATCCCTCCGACCTGTCGGGCGGCCAGCAGCAGCGCGTGGCGCTGGCACGCGCGCTTGTGGTCGAGCCGGAAATCCTGCTGTTGGACGAGCCGCTGAGCAATCTTGACGCGAATTTGCGCGAGGAAATGCGCTTCGAGGTGCGCCGGCTGCACGACCAGTACCGCTACACCACCGTCTACGTCACCCACGATCAGGCCGAGGCCATGACCGCGGCCGACCGGATCGTGGTCATGAACGCCGGGCGCATCGAGCAGGCGGGCGCGCCTGAAGAAATCTACCGCGCGCCGCGCTCGGAGTTCGTTGCGCGCTTCATCGGCGGCGCCAACATCGTGCGCGGAAAAAGCCTGGCGGGCGTGACCCTGCGCTGCGCCGGGGACGGGGCATCGGACATTGGCGTCGCGTCGGTGTCGATCCGACATCACGACATTCGCCTGCTGCGCGTGCGCCCGGCGGAAACCGAAAACGTGCTCAAGGCCACGGTCGCGCGCCAGGTGTTCCTGGGCAGCGTGCGCGACTACCTGGTCGACGTCGCCGACGGCACGCAGTTGCGCGTGGTGACGCCGGCAGAGCTGAGCTTCGCGCCGGGCAGCGCGGTATGGTTGCACCTGCCGCCGGAGTGCTGCCGGGCGTTGTCAAACTGAAAGCCGGCGAATGAATCGAAACGCAACAAAGGGCAAGGAGGAGACAATGCGAACCATGACCCGCTTCCAGCCGGTTGCTGCCGCGATCGCAGCGCTGGCGATTGCCGCGTGGGCTGTCCCGCTTTCGGCCGCCGAGCCGAAGCCCGAACCGGTGACCCAAACGCTGATCGACGCGGCCAAGAAGGAAGGCAAGGTCGTCTGGTACACCTCGGTCGACCTGCCGATGGCGCAGAAGGTCGCAAAGGCGTTCGAAGCCAAGTATCCCGGCATCAACGCGCGCGTCGAGCGTTCGGGCGCCGAGCGCGTGTTCCAGCGCCTGGGCCAGGAGTATTCCTCGAAGATCCATGCCGCCGACGTAGTGAACAGCTCGGACGCCGCGCACTTCATCATCTGGAAGCGCGACGGATGGCTGGCGGCGTATCTTCCCGAGGAGGTGGCGAAGAAGTATCCCAAGAACCAGCGCGACGCCGACGGCACGTTCGCGCCGTGGCGCGCGACGCTGAGCCCGATCGGCTACAACACCAAGCTGGTGAAAAAGGAGGACGCGCCCAAGGGCTTCAAAGACCTGCTCGACCCGAAATGGAAGGGCAAGCTCGTGAAAGGCCATCCCAGCTATAGCGGCACGATCCTGACCGCCACGTTCCAAATCTCGCGCGACCTGGGCTGGCCGTACTTCGAGAAGCTGGCGCAGCAGCAGGTCATGCAGGTCCAGTCCGCGACCGAGCCGCCCAAGAAGATCGCCCTGGGCGAGCGCAGCGTGATGGCCGACGGCACCGAGTACAACCTGCTTCAGCTCAAGGAAAAGGGCGAGCCGGTCGAGATCGTGTATGCGTCCGAGGGCACGCCGCTGGTGGTAGGACCGTCCGGCGTATTCAAAAACGCGCCCAACCCGAACGCCGCCCGGCTGTTCCAGCAGTATCTGTTCTCGCTAGAATGCCAGCAGATGCTCGTCAACGATGGCGCGCTCCGCTCCTTCCATCCAGACGTCAAGGAAAAGGCCGGCCGCACGCCGCTGAAAAACATCAAGCTGATGAAGGAAGACCCGGCGGCGGTCGAAAAACAGGTCGAGCAGCTCAAGGCGCAATACACCAAGTACTTCAAGGTGTAGGCGTCGAAGCGCACAACGCCGGCGCGGGCTATGAGCGTCGCGATTTCCGTGCGCGGCATGGAACGGCCGGGCAGGCTCGACCTGTCCCGGCCGGTCATGCTTGCGCTGGCGGCGGTGCTGTGCGTCCTCATCATCCTGCCGGTCTCGTGGCTGATCTATTTCGCCTTCACCGGGCGCAACGGCGCGCCGACGCTCGCCAACTTCACTACTCTGTTCGGCGATCCGGCCTTCACCGAGCCGATGCTGACCACGCTGACCATCGCCGTGTCGGTGGGCGTGGCGTGCTGCGCGGTGGCGGCGCCGATGGGCTGGCTGGTGGCGCGCACCGACCTGCCGTTCGGCCGCTCCGTCCGCTCGCTGGTGATGGCGTCGTTTGTAACGCCGCCCTTCCTCGGCGCGATCGCCTGGGAAATCCTGGCCGCGCCCAACAGCGGCATCCTCAATCAATGGTACCGCGAGCTCACTGGCGCGCCGCGCGAGGAGCACCTTTTCAACATCTACTCCTTGCCGGGCGTCGTGTTCGTCATCGCCTGCTACACCTTCCCCTACGTGTTCGTTCTGGTGTCGAACGCGCTGGAGCGGATACCGGGCGAGCTGGAGGACGCGTCGTCGATCCTGGGCGGCCGCGCCTGGCACACGGCGCGGCGCATCACCATCCCGCTCGCGCTTCCCGCAGTGCTGGCGGGCTGCCTGATCGCATTCCTTCAGGCGATGACGCTGTTCGGCTCGCCCGCGATCCTGGCCTTGCCCGCCGGCTTTCACACCATGACCACGAAGATCTGGAGCCTGTTCCAGTTCCCGCCCAAGCCCGGCCTGGCCGCGGCCTGCGCCCTGCCGCTCCTGGTTCTGACCGTGGTCCTGCTGCGGGCGCAGCACCGCATTCTCGGCCGGCGCGGCTACCACGTCATCGGCGGCAAGTCCGGCGCGCCGCGCGCGGTCAAATTGGGGGCGCTGCGATGGCCGGCTTTCGTCCTTTGCATCGTCGTGCTGCTGAATCCCGTGTTCCTGCCCTACCTCGCGCTGTTCAAGGCGGCGTTCACCCGCTCGTTCACGCAGCCATTCTCGCTCGATGGGCTGACGTTGCAGCACTTCTATTTCATTCTCGACCTCGACACCGCCCATATCGCACTCAAGAACACGTTCAGCCTCGGCGCGATGGCTGCCACGCTCGGCACCGGGTTGGCGCTGGTGATCGCCTATATCACCGCGCGGCGCGCCGTAATCGGTCATCGCGCGCTGGATTTCCTCGCGACCGCGCCGGTGGCGATCCCCGCCATCGTGCTGGGGGTGGGGCTGTTCCTGGCTTACACGCGGCCGCCCTTCGTGCTGTACGGCACGATCTGGATTCTGCTGATCGCCTACGTGACGATCGAGCTGCCGGCGGCCTATCAGCAGCTGCAATCCGCCTTCCGGGCGCTCAATCCCGAGCTGGAAGAAGCCGGCCGCATCCTCGGCGCCACGCGCATGCAGTCGCTTCGGCACATCACCGCGCCGCTGCTGCGCTCGGGCGTGATCGCCAGCTGGTGCTTCATTTTCATCGGTGTGATCCGCGAACTTTCGGCCGCGATCCTGCTGTTCACGGCCGACACCAAGGTGATCTCGGTCCTGATCTACGACCTCAATGAAAGCGGCGACCTGGGCCCGATCTCGGTGCTCGGCATCGCCATGCTGCTGATCACGTTCTCCGTCGTCATCCTGGTCAACCGGATACCCGGTTATGGCGGATGGCGCGGCCCCGGCCAGCGCTTGGTCGGATAGGCGCAACCCAAGAAGACACGGGAGGAAAAACCATGACCACAAAGACCTTCGCTCGATGCCTGGTGTTGGCGTCGCTGGCGGCGGCGCTGCTCGCGATTCCGCAAGCGGCCTGGGCGCAGGCGAAATACCCCATTTCCACCGTCACGCTGGTGACGCATTCCAGCCCCGGCGGCGGCAGCGATGTGTTCCTGCGCGAGATGATCAAGCATTTGCAGCCGGCGATGGGCGTC
>JBQTIS010000172.1:0-7362 GCA_052387895.1 Rhodospirillales bacterium
ATGACTGCGCCGCATCGAAACGATAGGCAGGGGGCATTTCCACGTTAGCCCAAGTGATGTTCTGTTGATTGAACGAACCGAGCCGCGAGCCCGGACGGTTTGCGCGGCCCGAACAGGGGGATGAGCCATGCCGGATACCACGCCCGACCGCAGCAAGAGTTCCACCCAAGCCAAGCCGCTCGCCGGCAAGGCCGCGCTGGTCACGGGATCGACCAGCGGCATCGGCTTAGGCATCGCCCGGGCTTTGGCCCTGGCGGGATGCGCCGTGGCGCTGAACGCGCGCAAGGCCGGCCCGGATACCGACAAGCTGACCAAGGATCTGGCCGCCGAGACTGGCGTCAAGGTGATCTACGCCGCCGCCGACATGAGCAAGCCGGCGGAGATCAAGGCGTGTGTCGCGGAGACCGAAAAGCAGCTCGGCCGGCTGGACATCCTGGTCAACAATGCCGGAATCCAGCACGTGGAGCCGATCGACACCTTCCCCGACGACAAATACGAAACAGTGCTGGCGACCAACCTGTCCTCCGCGTTCTACACCACCAAGGCCGCGCTGCCCGGCATGAAGAAGCGCGGCTATGGCCGGATCATCAACATCTCGTCCGCCCACGGACTGATCGCCTCGCCGTTCAAGTCGGCCTATGTCGCCGCCAAGCACGGCATGGTGGGCCTGACCAAGGTCACGGCGCTGGAAACGGCGGAACAGGGCATCACCTGCAACGCGATCTGCCCGGGCTATGTGTGGACGCCGCTGGTGCAGAAGCAGATTCCCGAGCAGGCCAAGGCGCATCACCTGAGCGAGGAAGAGGTGATCAAGCAGGTGCTGCTGAAGGAGCAACCCAACCGGAAATTCGCCACGGTCGAGCAGATGGGCGCGCTGGCGGTGTTCCTGTGCACCGAGTCCGGCGCGTCGATCACCGGCACGTCCATCCCGGTGGATGGCGGCTGGACCGCGCACTGACGCCGTGACAACCCAAGCAAGCCCGCGCGCCGCGCCGAAAGGCGCTCTGCGCAAGACCATCAACCTTGCCCTGCAAGGCGGCGGCTCGCACGGCGCCTTCGCCTGGGGCGTTCTCGACCGGCTGTTCGAGGACGGCCGCATCGACATCGAGGGCATCGTTGGCACGTCGGCTGGCGCGATGAACGCGGCCATCACCGCCTACGGCCTGGCCGAGGGCGGCCACGAGCTCGCCCGCGCCAAGCTGCGCGAGTTCTGGACCAAGATTTCCGAGTCCGCCCGCACGTCGCCGATACAGCCGTCGATCTTCGACCGCCTTTTCAAGCCCGGCAGCATGGACCTTTCGCCGAGCTATATGTTCTTCGACGCCCTCAGCCGCATGCTGTCGCCCTATCAGCTTAACCCGTTCAACTTCAATCCGCTGCGCGATGTGCTGGACGCGGTGGTGGACTTCGACGCCCTGGGGCGGCAGGACCGGGTGAAGCTCTATATCTGCGCCTCGAACGTGATTAAAGGCAGGATCAAGGTCTTCATGGGCAACGAGATCAGCGCCGACGCCATCATGGCCTCGGCCTGCCTGCCGTTTCTGTTCCAGGCGGTCGAGATCAACGGCGAGCACTATTGGGACGGCGGCTATATGGGCAATCCGCCGCTCTACCCTCTGATCTATCGCTGCGGTTCGCGCGACGTGCTGATCGTCCAGCTCAACCCGATCGTGATCGACGAGGTGCCGCGCACGGCGCAGGCCATCCTCGACCGCGTCAACACCCTCAGTTTCAACTCGTCGCTGATGCGCGAGATGCGCGCGATCAACTTCGTCACCAAGCTGATCGAAGGCGGCTTCGACGATTCCGGCCGGCTGAAGAAGATGCTGATCCACACGGTCGATGCCGAAACCGAACTGTCGAAGTTGGGCGCGTCGTCCAAGCTGAACGCGGATTGGGAGTTCCTGAACACGCTGTTCGAGCTCGGCCGCGGCAAGGCCGACGAGTTCCTGGCGCGGCACTTCGACGACATCGGCCAGCGCTCCTCCACGTCGATCGAAGAGAAATTCCTCTAAACCGCCATCACCATACCGCCATGGCGGAAAACCCGCCCGGGAGACGAGCACGATGAACAAGGCAGAGATTCTCGCCCTTCCCTCGATGCCGGCGGCGAGCCCCAGCTATCCCAAGGGGCCGTTCCGGTTCGTCGATCGCGAATACATGATCATCATCTACGAAAGCGACCCGGCGGCGATACGCCAGGCCGTGCCCGAGCCCCTGGTTCCCGATCCTTCCAACCAGGTGTTCTATGAATGGATCCGCATGCCCGATTCCTCGGGCTTCGGCGACTACACGGAATCGGGCGTGGTGATTCCCTGTTCGTTCAAGGGCGAGCCGTGCAGCTTCGTGTCGCAGATGTATCTCGACGACGATCCGCCGATCGCTGCGGGCCGCGAGATCTGGGGCTTCCCCAAGAAATACGCCGAGCCGAAAATGGAGGTCGCGCACGACACGCTGACGGGCACGCTGCACTACGCCGGCCAGCGCGTGGCGATGGGCACGATGGGCTACAAGTTCGAGGACCAGGCGCGCGACCCGGCCAAGACGCTGAAGGCGATGCAAAAGCTGCAAGTGCTGTTGAAACTGATTCCGGGCGTGGACGGCAAGCCCGCGATCGCGCAGCTCGTCGGACTCAATCTGACCGACATAACGATCAAGGGAACGTGGAGCGCGCCCGCCCGGCTGCATCTCGTGCCGCATGTCAACGCGCCCGTGGCCGACCTGCCGGTCAGGCGCATGATCGGCGGCCGGCATTTCATCGCCGACCTCACCCTGCCCTGGGGCCGAGTATTGCACGATTACCTGAAGAGCTGATCGCCGGGCGTCGCGTCAGCTCAGATAGGGATGAAAGCAGCGCACCGTGCGCGCGGGCAGCGGCGCCGCGATCGCCGGCGTCTCGGCGCAAGCCCCGTCGGCCCGCTCGCAGCGCGTGCGGAAGGCGCAGCCCGCCGCCATGTCGATCAGCGACGGCGTCATGCCCGGTATCTGCGCCAGCTTCTGGCCGCGCCGGTTGCGGCTGGGCACCGAGCCGATCAGCCCGCGCGTATAGGGATGCAGCGGCGCGTCCAGCACCGCGTCCACCACGCCCGACTCGACTATGCGCCCGGCGTACATCACGCACACCTCGTCGGCCAGCCCCGCGATCACCGACAGGTCGTGGGTGATCCAGATCAGGGCCGCCCCGGACTCGCGGCATAACTTTTGTGCCTCGTACAGGATTTGACTCTGGATAGTCACGTCCAGCGCGGTCGTGGGCTCGTCGGCGATCACCAGATCCGGCTTGTTCAGCAGCGCGATGGCGATGGCGACGCGCTGTCGCATCCCGCCCGAAAACTGGTGCGGATAGCCGCGCAGGCGCTCGTCGGGCGATGGGATGCCGACGCGCCCCAACGCCTCGCGTGCGCGAGCCCGGGCGGTGGCCTTGTCCACCGACGGAGCGTGCGCCCGGATCGCCTCGATCATCTGCGTGTCGATGCGCAAGACCGGATTGAGCGTCATCATCGGGTCCTGGAAGATCATGGCGATGCGGCTGCCGCGCAGCTTTCGCAAGCGCTCGTCGCTCGCTCCCACCAGATTTTCGCCCTTGAACAGCACCCGCCCGCCGACGACGCGTCCCGGCGGGTCGACAAGCCCCAGAATCGAGAATCCGGTTACGGTCTTGCCCGACCCCGATTCGCCCACGATCCCCAGCACGCGGCCGGCTTCGACGGTGAACCCCACATCGTCCACCGCCTTCACCACCCCCGCCTTGGTGAAAAAATAGGTCCGCAGATTCTCGACCGCGAGGGTCGGAACGGAAGCGGTCATCGCTGCAGACGCGGGTTCAGCACGTCGCGCAATTGGTCGCCCACCAGATTGATGCATACGATGGTGATCAGCAGCGCCACGCCGGGACAGAAGCTGATCCAGTACTTGCCGCTCAGCAGGTATTCGAAGCCGTTGGCGATCAGAAGTCCGAGCGACGGTTTGGTGATCGGCAGGCCGAGGCCCAGGAACGACAGCGTGGCCTCGAGCGCGATCGCCGACGCCACCAGCACCGTGTTAACCACGATCAACGGCGGCAGGCAGTTCGGCAGCAGATGGCGGAAGACGATGCGCCGGTGCCCCAGCGCCAGGCACCGAGCCGCCTCGATGTATTCCTTGTGGCGCTCGACCAGCGCCGTGCCGCGCACCGTGCGCGCATAGTACGCCCACTGCACCGCCACCAGCGCGATGATGATCTTGTCGACTCCCTGGCCCAACACCGCCAACAGCACCAGCGCGATCAGAATCGCCGGAAAGCTGAGCTGGATGTCGACCACGCGCATGATCAGCGAGTCGGTACGGCCGCCGAAATAGGCCGCGAGCATTCCCACCGGCATGCCGATGAACAACGCCCCCAGCGACGCTCCCACGCCAACCAGAATGCTGGTGCGAAGCCCGTAGATGATGGCCGACAGCATGTCGCGGCCCTGGTCGTCAGTGCCCAGCCAGAACTTCCGGCCGTCCACGCCCACCGATCCCGGCGGCAGTTTGCTGTCCAAAATGTCGAGCTGCCCGAGGTCGAAGGGGTCCTGCGGTGCGATCCACGGCGCGAGGATCGCGGCAGTGGTGATGACGGCCAGCACGGCCAACGCGCCAACCGCCACGCGGCTTTCCACGAAATCCGCCACGAAACGCCGGAATGGCGTTTGCGCCGCGCGGCGGATGGGCTCGGCGACCGTGGTCACGCCCGCTGCTCCGACAGCCGCACCCGCGGATCGAGCACGGAATAGGTCAGGTCGACCAGCAGATTGATCACGATGAACATGAAAACAATCACTAGCAGGTACGCCACGATCACGGGGCGGTCGAGCACATTGATCGAATCGATGATCAGCTTGCCCATGCCCGGCCAGGCGAAGATCGTTTCCGTGACGACGGCGAAAGCGATCGCCTGGCCCAATTCCAGGCCCTGGATGGTGACGATCGGGATCAGAATGTTCTTGAACACATGCACCCAGACCACGCGGCCCTGCCGAAGCCCTTTGGCCCGCGCGAACTTCACGTAGTCCTGCAGCGCCACCTCGCGCGTGCCGGCGCGCGCCAGCCTGATGGTCAGCGCCAGCCGAAACAGCGCCAGGTTGAGCGCGGGCATGAACAAGTGCCGGAGCCCGTCGAGCGTCAGGAACGAAAAGTCGAGGCCGAAGAGCTGGCGCGTCTGGCCGCGCCCGGTCGACGGCAGCCAGCCCAGTTCCACGGCGAAGATCATGATCAGCATCAACCCGACCCAGAACGTCGGCAGGCTGAAGCCGAGGATCGATCCGGCCATGATCGACTTGCCGGTCGCGCTATGCGGCTTCAGGCCCGCCAACAGGCCCAGCGGCACGCCGAGAATGCTGCCGATCAGCGTGGCGATCACAGCCAGTTCCAGCGTCGCCGGCATGCGCTCGATGATCAATTCGATGGCCGGCACGTTGTAGGCGAACGACCGGCCGAGGTCGCCCTTGGCCGCGTTGATGACAAACACCAGGTATTGCTCCCATAGCGGCAGGTCTAGTCCGAGCGCCTTGCGCGCCCGCTCCATCTCCGCCTGGTCAGCCAGCGGGTTGATCAGAATCTCGATCGGATCGCCGATCATAAAGACGCCGACGAACACCAGCAGCGACATCACGGCCAGCACGACGAGGCTCTGCAGCAGCCGGCGTATCAGATAGATGAGCATCCCCACCCTCACCCGCGCGTTCTTCCGGGGGACGGTAGCCGAAGCCAGGCCCGGATGCGAGAGGCCGTGCCGGCGCGAGGGCCGCCGCCCGTTGACTTGTTCGGGCGCTTAAGGCGGAAGTTAGGCGACGGGGAACGGCGCCGAGGAGATCGGCATCTGCGCGTCGGGCCGCAACGTGCGCGCGAAAGCGTCGGCCGGCAACGCCCGGCTGATGTGGTAGCCCTGGGCGAAGTCGCAACCCAGCGCACACAGATGCTCCAGCGCCGCCGCGTCTTCCACGCCCTCGGCCGTCAATTTTAGCCGCAGGCCCTGCGCCAACAGAGCGATGCTCTTGACGATCACCTGGTTGACCTCGTCGTCGGCCAGGTGGCTGACGAAGCCGCGGTCGATCTTGAGCTCGCAGATCGGCAGGCGCCGCAGCCTAGCCAGCGAGGAGTAACCGACGCCTAAATCGTCGATCGCGATCGACAGGCCCAGCAAGCGGAACCGCGCGATATTCATGCTGGCATCCAGGTCGCTCACGCAGGCATCGGTTTCGGTCACTTCCAGGGTCAGCGGCGAGCGAGCGCCGGTGGATTGGCGCAAACCCTTAACCCAGTCGTAGAAGCTCGGCTCGCAAATCAGGCTGGCCGGCACATTGACCGAAAGCTGGCCTTTGATGCCCTGGTTTTCCCAATCGCGCGCCTGGCCCAGCACCTGGGCCAACAGGCCATGCGTCAAGTCGTGAAGGCCTTGCTGCGACAGCCGCGGCAGGAACTGATCGGGCGCCAGCTCGCCGGCGACGGGGTGCGCCCATCGCACCAGCGCCTCGCCGCCCGCCACGCGCCCGCTGTGCAGGTCGAGTCTCGGTTGATAGACGTGATAGAGCTGCCCGGCGGCAAGCGCCTTGCGCATGTCGCCGTCTTGCACTGGCACAGGCATCAGGCCGCCGCCCATCAGAAACGACTTGAGCCGCGCGACGTCGAACGGCTTCTGCAGGCGGCCGGCGACGGCGAGGCCGCATTCCGCGCCGAAGCGCCCGGCGGCCTCGATCACGCGTTCGTCGGTGCCGCTCATCAGCACGACGCGGCCGCGATAGCCGACCGAGGCCAGATGGCGCAAGACGCCGATGCCGTCGTCGGCGTGCAGCGCTAGGTCGATCATCACGAAATCGGGCCGGTTTTCGCTCAGCGCGGCCTGAAAGGCCGAAACGTCGGAAAAGGTCGCCGCGGACAGGCCGCCATCGTCGAGAATCTTCCGTAGGAAATAGAGGATGCTTTCTTCGTCGTCGAGGACGAATACCGATTTGGTCGCACCGGCGGCGGACGCCGCCCGGCTGGGTGCGCCGTCAGGCTTTCCGGCCATGTTGCCGCGCAACGAAGACGTTGCGGCGGCCGTTTCGATTCGCTCGGGGGCAGTCCTTGCCATGGTCAACCTGTCTTCGGGTTCGTCCCTTGCAACCGAGTGCTCGGCAGAAGCGAACGATCCTAGACGGCGATCCCTAACCCTTGGTTAACCGTAGACATCATATAGCGCAGCGGAAGCCCTTTGGCGGTAATGCAAGCCAGTTCAACAGTTTGGCGGTATGGCCGACCTGTCCGTGCGCGCTAAGGCAGCTAGAGATTCCTGCCCGCCGTGCCCCAGGCCGCGCGGGCGGCCTTGGCTACCCGGCTAACGACCGCGGCGGCCTCGCCTAGATA
>JBQTIS010000173.1:0-4370 GCA_052387895.1 Rhodospirillales bacterium
TCACCGCTATGCCAGGCAGGTAGCCGGCCATCATGTCCACGACCTGCTCGCGGGCCATCGGCGGCGCGCCGCGCGGCATGGCCGCCCTGGCGGCGTCGAACACCTTGCCGACGAAGGAGCGCACCGCCGACTCGGCGCCGCCGCTCAGCGCCAGGAACAGGATGCTCAAGCCCGCGACCGCGAGGCCGATGCCGACCAGCCATCCGGCCAACAGTCCGGGTGGATACCACTCCGTCTCGCCGGCCGGGCTGGTGCGCGACAGCAGCGCCTGGCGCACCAGCACCAGGACCGGCATCAGGAACGCGACCAGGAAGATCGCCGAAATGGCGATGCCGTGGGCGGTCAGCGTCATGGCGGCAGCGACCGCGCCGGCAAGCGCCGAGGCGGCAAGACCCATCGACAGGCCCACCAGGAACAGCGGCAATTGCGCGATATAGGCCAGCACCAGCGCGCCCGACGTGCCCACGGTCACCATCAGGTATAGCGCGCCGCTGAGCGCGCCCGCACCCAGAACGGCGACCCAGAACCTGGCGGTTGCCGGCATGGAGCGCTCCGTACCCCCGATCCGGCGCGCTAGCGCAGGATATAGGGCAACAGGCCCAGGAACCGCGCCCGCTTGATCGCCTGCGCCAGCTCGCGCTGCTTCTTGGTCGAAACGGCGGTTATGCGGCTGGGCACGATCTTGCCGCGCTCCGAAATGAAGCGCTGCAACAGGCGGACGTCCTTGAAGTCGATCTTCGGCGCGTTCGGTCCGGTGAACGGGCAGCTCTTGCGCCGGCGGAAGAACGGGCGGCGCCCGCCGCTGCGGGCCTGCCCGCCGGGGGCGGCGGATGCGGTCATGAGCGGTCTCCTTCAGCTTGCGGGGCGTCGGGCGGAGGGCCGCCGCCATTGTCGGGTCCGCCGCCGAACCCGCCGCCGAACCCGCCGCCGAAGCCGCGGCCGCCGCCGCGGCGCGGCCGGTCGCCGCGCGGCCCGCGCTCGTCGCGGTCGTCGCGCTTCTGCATCATCGCGGAGGGGCCTTCTTCCAGTTTTTCCACGCGCACCGTCAGGTAGCGCAGCACATCCTCGTTGATGCGCATGTTGCGCTCCAACTCGACGACGGCGGCGGGCGGGCAATCGAGGTTGATCAGCACGAAATGCGCCTTCCGGTTCTTGCGGATCCGGTAGGCGAGGCCGCGCAGGCCCCAGAATTCCTTCTTGGCGACCGTGCCGCCGTTTTCCTTCACCAGGGTCTCGTACTGCTCGGCCAGGGCTTCGACCTGGGTCCCGGCGACGTCCTGGCGGACGACGAACACGTTCTCGTAGAACGGCATCGCTTGGCTCTCCCCTCGGCTGTTCGCGGCCCGGCGCCGTCGGTCGGCCGCCCGGGCCTTAAGCCGCAGGTCGGACCCTGCGGCAAGGAGCTATGTAAGGCGCGCGGTTATGCCCGATATGCCGCGCCTTGTCCAGCATGCCGGAATCGAGGATAAGCTGTTGGCCCGGCTATGGGATTCCCGGTCAGTCGGTCTCCAGGAACACCTGTCCCTGCGGCGTCAGCGCCACGTTGACCGCCTGCGCGCCTTTGGCCGCCTTGGCGTGCCAGACATTGTCGCAGCCCTTTTTTAGGTCGCGCACCTGGGCATAGCCGGCGGCCTCGATCTTCTTCTTGGCATCGGCTGCGGTGGAATTGTCGGGCTTGTCGCCCGGCTCGCAATTGCCGGCGGCCGCGGCCTGGCCCGCGACCGGCATCGGAGCGGCCAGCGGCGCAACCAGCGCCAACAGCACCGCCGCGGCGAAAACAGGGATTTTCCGCTGCATGATCGGCCTCGCTTCGCTTGGGTACGCTGCTTGATCGTTCCCGCCGCGCCGGAGTCTGGGCCATCGCCCGGCATTCGTAAATCCCCGCGTGGCGGCGGCGCCCGGGCCTTGTCGCGGCGATGGCGGCGGAACCGCGCCGGAATTCCGGCATTGGGCGGCATGGCGCGCGTCCTTGACAGGCGTTGCATGGCTTGTTCTTTTGCGCGTTCGCTCGATTCGCTCCTGTTCGCCTTCGCTCATGGGGACCGATCCAAGGCATGACCCGCGCGTTCGTCTTTCCCGGCCAGGGCTCGCAGGCCGTCGGCATGGGCGTGGAGCTGGCCAAGGCCTTCGCGCCGGCGCGCGAGGCGCTGGAGGAGGTCGACGAGGCCCTCGGCCAGCGCCTGTCGAAGCTGATCGCCGAGGGGCCGGAATCCGAGCTGACGCTGACCGAAAACGCGCAGCCCGCGCTGATGGCCGTTAGCATGGCGGCGCTCAGGGCGATCGAAAGCGAGGGCAACACGACCGTCGCGAAGCTGGCCTCGCTCGTGGCCGGGCATTCGCTCGGCGAATACTCGGCGCTATGCGCCGCGGGATCGCTGGACCTGGCCGACACGGCGCGGCTGCTCAAGCGCCGCGGCCGGGCGATGCAGACGGCGGTGCCGGTCGGCGCGGGCGCGATGGCGGCGCTTCTCGGCATGGAGCTGGACGCCGTGCGCGAAGTGGCCAAGCAAGCGAGCGAGGCGACCAGGCTCGTCTGCGACGTGGCCAACGACAACGCGCCGGGCCAAGTGGTGGTAAGCGGCGCGGCGGCGGCGGTGGACAAGGCGATCGAGATCGCGGCGTCGCGCGGCGGGCGCCGGTCGATCAAGCTGCCGGTCAGCGCGCCGTTCCACTGCCGGCTGATGCAGCCCGCGGCCGACGAGATGCAGAAGGCGCTGTCGGAGGTGACGATCGCGGCGCCGGCGGTGCCGCTGGTCGCCAACGTCTCGGCGGCGCCAAGCGACGATCCCGACGCGATCCGCCGGCAGCTCGTGGCGCAAGTCACCGCGACCGTACGCTGGCGCGAATGCGTGGCGGCGATGAAGGCCAACGGCGCCTCGGTGCTGGTGGAATGCGGCGCGGGCAAGGTGCTGACCGGCCTAGCCAAGCGCATCGACAGGGATTTGCTGGGCATCGCCGTCGGCACGCCGGCCGAGGTCGAAGCCTTCCTTAGGACCCTCTAGAACGGCGGACGGGCGGGGAAACGATGTTCGATCTGAAGGGCCGCTCGGCCCTGGTGACGGGAGCCTCGGGCGGCATCGGCGCGGGCATCGCGCGCGCTTTCGCCGCCGCCGGCGCCCGGGTGATGCTGACCGGCACGCGCGAGGCGGCGTTGCAGGCGCTGAAGTCCGAGCTGGGCGACAGGGCGCTCGTGGCGCCCGGCGACCTGTCCAAGGCCGACGCCGCCGACGCGCTGGTCAAGGACGCGGAGGCGCGCATGGGCGCGCTCGACATCCTGGTGAACAACGCGGGCCTCAACCGCGACATGCTGTCGATGCGCCTCAGGGACGAGGACTGGCAGGCGGTGATCGACGTGGACCTGACCGCCGCGTTCCGCCTCACGCGCTCGGCGCTGCGCGGCATGGTCAAGCGGCGCTGGGGCCGGGTGATCGGCATCGGCTCGGTGGTGGGCCTGATCGGCAACGCCGGCCAGGCCAACTACGCCGCCGCCAAAGCCGGGCTGGTGGCGCTGATGAAGTCGGTGGCGCAGGAGGTCGCCACGCGCGGGATCACCTGCAACGTAATCGCGCCCGGCTATATCCGCACGCCGATGACCGAGAAGCTGACCGACGACCAGCGCCGGAAAATCCTCGCCCGCATCCCGGCCGACCGCATGGGCGAGCCCAAGGACGTCGCCGCCGCGGCCGTGTATCTCGCCAGCGAGGAGGCGGCCTACGTCACCGGCCAGGTGCTGCACGTCAACGGCGGCATGGCCATGCCGTGAATGGGATTTCGGCCCCGGGCGCGGGGAACCCCTTGGGCTTTGCAAGCCCGGCGGTTTATGTTACCTAACCCGCCTCCGCCCGGCCGAGATCCTTGTTAACGGCGCCGGCGTGGCGCAATCACCTTGTAAGATAAAGAAGATTCGAAAGGCCTGCCGCAATGAGCGATGTTCCCGAGCGCGTGAAAAAGATCGTCGTCGAGCATCTCGGCGTCGAGGAAGCCAAGGTCACCGACAACGCCAGCTTCATCGATGATCTGGGCGCCGACAGCCTCGACACGGTCGAGCTGGTGATGGCGTTCGAAGAGGAATTCGGCCTGGAGATCCCCGACGACGCCGCCGAGAAGATATTGACCGTGAAAGACGCCATCGCGTTCATCGAAAAGCAGGCCGCATGACGTTGCGGCCGCCGCCCGTCGCCATCGGATAGCGCCGGCCTCCGCCATGACCGAGATGAGACGCGTCGTGGTGACCGGCCTCGGCCTAGTCACGCCCCTGGGCATCGGCATCAAGAACAACTGGGACCGTCTGGTCGCCGGCGAATCCGGCCTGCGCGCGATCCAGAGTTTCGACGTCTCTGATCTGCCGGCCAAGGTCGCGGGCCAGGTGC
>JBQTIS010000174.1:0-7413 GCA_052387895.1 Rhodospirillales bacterium
GCCGGGGGTGCGCCCGGTTTGGGCCGCTGCGGGCGACCAGAAGCGCGTTCCGCCCCCGACCGTGGCCAGGCGCGGGGGCGCCACGCACTTGGTGATCGGCCGGCCGATCACCCGCGCGACCGATCCCGCGGAAGCCGCGCGGCGGATCGCGGGCGAACTCGCGGATTGATGCTACGCCGCGATCATCTCGATCGAGCCGTTGAGCGCCATGATGCCGGTTTCGCAGCCCAGCGCGGGGTGGCGCCTCGACACCTCGGCGCGGAAGGCGCGCAGGATGCGGATATGGGTGGCGCGTTCGAACTGCGGCGTCACCGCCTCGGCGCCGTAGGCGATTCTGACCGCGCCGCAATCCAGGTGCGTCAGGCCGAACACGCGCTTGATGTCGTGCAGCTTGATGGTCGCGCCCAGATTGTCCCAGATCGCCGCCTGCCATTTCTTGAACGCGGGCGCCACCGCCGCCGCCGGCCCGCCGGCCAGCGCCACCTGGCTGTATTCGCCGCGTAAGTTTCGCGCCTCCATCTGCTCGTGGACGTCGTGCACCAGGCGCGGGTCCTTGCAGGACAGCAGCATGAACTCGCTGTCGCCATAGGCCGCGCCGGCGCGGCCGGGAAGGCAGGCCAGGGCGGCGACGGCGAGCCCGCCGCCCAGAAATGCGCGCCGCGACGGCCAGGCGCGGCACGGACAATCCCGATGCATTCCCCTCTCCCTCAGTCCGGCTCGCCGGCGGCGAGCCAAGCATTGTAATCGGCCAGGGCCTTTTCGCCCGGCGGATAGAGGCCGTCGATGCCGCGCCCGCGCTTGACCTCGCGCAGCACGAACTTCTCCAGCCGCTCCTGCTCGAAGGCGTCGCGCGCCAGCTCGTCGGCGACGTGGCGCGGCACCACGACCGCCCCGTCGATGTCGGTGGCGACGATGTCGCCCGGAAACACCGCCACACCGCCGCAGCCCACGGGCAAGCCCGTGTCGACCGGGATCACCTGGTTCATGCTGGCGGGCGCGGCCGTGCCGGCGCACAGAACCGGCAGCCCGACGCCGAGGATTCCCGCCGCGTCGCGCATCGGCCCGTCGCTGACCACGCCCGCCACGCCGCGATGCTTCAGCCGCGCGACCAGGATGTCGCCGAGCGTGCCGCAATTGTCGCCGCCGCCCGAGTCGATCACCAGCACCGAGCCCGCGGGCGCGGCCTCGACCGCGATGCGGTGCGGCAGCATTTGGCCCGGCTTGGGCGGTTGGGCCAGGTCCTCGCGCATCGGGATGAAGCGCAGGGTGAAGGCCGGGCCCACGCAGCGCGCCCGGCTGGGGTCGAGCGGCCGCGCGCGCCTGATGGCGCCGTGGCGCAAGCCGCGCTTCAAGAGCTGCATGGTGATGGTGGCGGTGCTGGCGCGCTTGAGCTTCTCGATCGTATCCGCCGCCAGCGGTTTCTGTTCGGTCATCCGAGTCCCCCTAGCGAAGCTTGGCCGCCGCCGCGCAGGCCGCCAACACCGCCTTCAACTGCTCCTCCAACCCGCCCTGGCCGGGGGCGAAGCTGCCGTCGATGGCCGCCGTGCCGATGGTGAAGGCGTCGGCTCGCGCCCGGGCCAAATCGTCGATCCGTTGCGGCGAATTCACGCTGCCGGCGACGATCAGCCAGGCCTCGCCCAAGACATCCTTGGCCGCGCGCACCAGATCCAGCGGATCGGCCTCGGTCGCGCGGTAGGCCAAGAGGTCCACGCCCGCGCATTTCTTGGCGAGGAACGCCCGGCAATGCCGGGCGACGTCCTGGGCCGTGCCGCCGAGCTTGGTCGGATGGCCCCGCGGAAAGCCCGGGAACGGATAGTACTGGATCGCCTTGCCCGCGAGGATCGCCTGCACCTCGTCCACTTGGGTGCCGCCGAGCAGGCAATCGACGCCGAGCTCGGCCGCCACCCGCGCGGAGGTCAAACAGGCTTCCGGCGTGGTGCTGACCACCTCCATGTAGCTGATCGCGCCCATCGCCTTGATGCGCGCGTGCAGCTTTTCCAGCGTCGCGGGCGGCACGCCCACGTCCTTGAACCCGACATGCTTGAGGCCCAGCCCGGCCAAAGGCGCGATGCGCCCGGCCAACGCCAGGCAATCCGCGACCGTGCGGTCGTCGCGCGTCAGCATGACGATGAATTCCACGGCGCTGAAGGCCCCCGGTCTGCCTGAATGTGATTTCTAGCAGGCCGCGGAAGAGGTGGGAAACCGGGCGGGAGGCTTGGCCCGGAAATACATATGAATTGCCGCTGACGGTAGCCCGCGGATTTCCGCTTTGGAGCGGCAAGCGGCTGTTATATGTTGCCAGCGCCAGGGCGGGATGTGCCACAAAGTGACATAGCCGGGGCTTGCAGGTCGTGTCTGCCGGCCGCGGGGATGACAATTCATCGTGCATCGAGCATGGATTCTGCGCGCCATCATGAATTAAGGCCCCCTCAAGAGGAGAATGCATGGAACGCAGGCTAGCTGCAGTTCTAGCCGCCGACATGGCGGGCTACAGCCGGCTGATGGAGGCCGATGAGCAAGGTACGCTTGCACGGCTGCGCACGCACCGGATCGAGCTGATCGACCCGGCGATCGCCAAGAATCAAGGACGGCTCATCAAGACCACCGGCGACGGGATGCTGGTCGAATTTCAGAGCGTTGCCGACGCGGTCAGATGCGCCGTCGAGGTGCAGGAGCGCATGCGCCGGCGCAACTCGGACGTGCCGGACGAGCGGCGCATCCAGTTCCGCATCGGCATCAATCTCGGCGACATCATCTTCGATCAGGACGATATCTATGGCGACGGGGTGAACATCGCCGCGCGGCTGGAGCAGCTTGCCGAGATCGGCGGCGTCTGCGTGACCGGGCCCGTCTACGACCAGGTGGCCGGCAGGCTGGAAGTCGCCTTCGAGGATTTGGGCGAGAAGTCGCTGAAGAACATCAGCCGTCCGGTGCGGGTCTACCAAGCCGTTATCGAAGCGCCGGAGCAGAAAACCGCGCACGGCAATAGCCAACCCGCCCTGAAGCGCGCCGTGGTCAAGCCCACGGTCGCGGTGCTGCCCTTCGCCAACATGAGCGGCGACCCGGAACAGGAATTCTTCGTCGACGGGCTGACCGAGGACATCCTGACCGAGCTCAGCCGCCGCCGCGAGCTGTTCGTGATCTCGCGCACCTCGACGTTCGTCTACAAGGGCCAGACGGTGAGCATCCGCGAGGTGGCGCAGAAACTGGGCGCGCAATATGTGGTGGAAGGCAGCGTGCGCAAGGCGGGCGACCGGCTACGGGTCACGGTCCAGCTGATCGACACCGCGAGCGACGCCCATATCTGGGCCGAGCGATACGACCGCAAACTAGACGACATCTTCGCCATCCAGGACGAGATAACGACGGCGATTGTCGCCACCCTGCCCGGCCGGCTCGAGGCGGCACAGCAGGACCAATTGGCGCGCAAGAAGCCTTCCAGCATGGTTGCCTATGAATGCGTGCTGGCGGCCAAGGTCCTGCATCACCGCAGCACCCGCGCGGATAATGTCGAGGCGCTGAAGCTGATCGACAGGGCGGTGGAACTCGACCCCGATTACGCCCATGCCCATGCATGGCGCGGCTGCATACTGGGCCAAGCCTGGGGCTATGGCTGGTGCGAGGACAAGAACGCCGTCTTCGCGGAGATCGCCGTCGAGCTCGAAAAGGCGCTCTCCCTCGACGATAACGACGCCGACGTGCACCGTATCCTCGCCGCGGTCAACATCGCTCGCAACGACCTGGGCCGCGCGCGCTACCACCAGGAGCGGGCGCTGGCGCTGAACCCGAACTACGACTTGGTCGTGGTGCAGATGGGCGAGCTGCTTACCTGGCTAGGCCGCCCTGAAGAGGGCATCGATTGGATTCGCAAGGCGATGCAGCTGAACCCGCATCACCCCGCGCGGTTCTGGAGCCATCTTGGCAAAGCGCATTTCGCAGCCCGGCAATACGGCAAAGCGATCGAGGCCTTCATGCATCTCTCGGCGATGGACGTTCAGCAGCACGCCTTTGTCGCCGCCTGCTACGGCTGGCTCGGCGACCGCACGGCGGCAGCGGCGCATGCGGCCCGGCTCCGGGAACTCGATCCTGGATTCGATCCGGAGAAGTTCCTCAAGACCATGCACTACGCGAATGAGTCGGATCTTCAACACTTTCGCGAAGGCCTGACCAAGGCCGGGATACCGGGAGGCTAATTCGACCCTTTGACCCGCACGCCGCGGGATGCGAATGGCGTCACTCCGGCAAGGTAGTTCGTGTCCCGTAGCGTGGTGTAGGAGTTGAGCGGGAGCGCGGCGCGGACTGGTGGCCGACAACCCCGCCTTCATCGGGTTTGCGCCCATCCGGCCGTGGCCGCGCGCTGCGTGCGAGTCCTTGTCCTAGCTTTCGAGCTGCTCGTACACCGCGCGCGCGATGGGCATCAGCTCGTCGCGCGGCATCTGCCCGGAGATGGCGTAGCCCATGGGTCCGTCGATCCAATAGAACACGCTGACGCCGGCTTCGTCCTGGCCGAACTGGAACGCGGTCATGCGCGAGCCCTTGACGTCGTTGCGGATGTAAAGCGTCAGGCGCTTGCCCTGCTGGTTCTCGTACATGAACTGGCAGGCATAGCCGGCTTCGCTGGGCAACAGGCGCCCGCCCATCAGCCGATAGCCCGCGGCTTCGAGCTTGGGGGCCTTCAGCGGCTTCTTGAGGCGGTTGCTGAGCCAGCGCACGAGGTGTTCCTGGTCGGCGGTCACCTCGACGGGATGGCGCACCTCGGCGACATAGACGCGATGCGCGACCGCCGCCGGCCGCACCATCGCCAGCTGCTCCTGCCGGCCTTTGATGACCGAATCGCGCGCGTACCAGCCCCCGGCCGCGCCCGCGACCAGCAACGCCAGCCCCGCCGCCGCCATCGACGCCGCGCGCGCCCAGCGCCGGCGCTGCCACCAGGGCCTCGGCCCGGCGAGCAGCCGGTCGGGTATCGGCAGGTCAAGCGCCGGACCGTAGAGCGCGCGCAGGCCTTCGTTGATGCGCCGGTAGTCGGCGACGCAACGCGCCTCGGGACGGTCGGCCAGCGCCGCGCGCAGCTCTTCCGCCCGGGCCGGGTCGAGCTGCCCGTCGGCCAGCGCGTGCAGCGCGTCCGGCTCGATGCGCTTGCCGTCGGTCACTTGATCCTCCTGAGCGCCGGGCCGGCGTCGCCCGCCATCGCCCGGCGCAGGCGCTCGCGCCCGCGATGCAGCCGCGACATCACCGTGCCGATCGGCAGGTCGAGGATGCCGGCGACCTCTTCGTAGCGCATCTGCTCCAGCCCGACCAGCAACACGACCGCGCGCTGGTCCACCGGCAGCGCGGCCACCGCCTGCGACAGCATGCTGAGCTCGAGCCGCTGTTCCTGGTTGGCCGGCGTGGACGGCAGCGCCAGCACCTCGTCGATCGGGTCGTGGCGCGGGCGCCGCTTGGCCTGTCGCACGGCGTTTGCGTTCAAGTTGTGCATGATCGTGAACAGCCAAGCCCGAATGTTGCCGTCGCGGCGCCAAAGCGACAGCCGGCTCCAGGCCCGTTCCAGGCTGTCCTGGACCAGATCGTCGGCCCGGTCGCGGTCGCCGACCAGCGCCATCGCATAGCGGCGCAGGTGCGGGATTTGATCGACCACCAGCTGTCTAAGTTCGTCGTGCGACACCGGGGAACGCCCCTTCGGCATCGCGAACGCCGCAATGCCATTGACACCGCCGGGCCGGGACTATTCCCGGGGCCCGGACGGGCCGGCCGCCAGGGTGTCAGGAAACGGCGTGGGATGAAAGGGGGGAAGAAACCGGGAACCCGGCGCCGATCGCCCGCCGCCAGCGTCTGAGCGCCGATTCGGCGTCAGCCGGCCGCACCATGTCGAACAGCGCCGCGAGCTGCTGCGGCCAGTCGGCGCCGCACACCCCCGGCGCCGGCAGGCGCGCGAGCGAGGACTGGATCAACCGATAGGCGGTCTGGAATTCGTCGCGCGTGAAGCCGGCGGCGCGGCATGCCACGGCCAGTCGCGCGCCCGCGCGTTCGTGCACCATGCGGCGCACCTCGACCATGCGCAGGTTGAGGCGCCGCGCCAAGCCCGCTTCGAACAGATGGTATTGGCCCTGCCGCAGATGGTCGATCATATCGGCGGGCGTTTCGCGATACGCCGCAAATCCGGCGCCGGCGAAATCAGGGGAGATCGAGAGAGCGGCGGTCATCTGGCTTTCCATGCCTGGCGCGTCGGTCCAATCGACATCTTGTCCATGCCCCGGCGGATACATGCCCGGGCAGGATCAGCCTAGGGCCGCGGGATTGATGGCGGGTTAAGCCGATTGGTTAATCCAAGGTAAAGGCTGGACGTCGGATCGGCGAAAGTCGCCCGATGCGGCAACGGCTTTCCGCGCGGCGAGGCGTCGTTCGCGCCGCGCCGGAATCCACCGGGCGCCGGAATCTACCGGGCGAAGGCGGCGGCTATTGGAAACTCACCGCCACCACGCCGGCCGCGACCAGCAAGACCGCCGCGGGGCGGCGCCGGCCCAGCGCCTCGCCCATGAAGGCGGCGCCGATCAGGGCCGCGAACAGCGCCTGGGTCTCGCGCAGGGCCGCGACCGGCGCCAGCGGCGCCAGGCTCAACGCCCACAGCACCATGGCATAGGACGCCGCCGCGCACAGCCCGGTCAGCGCCTGCAGCGGCAGCTCGCGCCACGGCAGCAACGCCAGGCGCTTGCGGCGCAGAATCAAGGCCGCCGGCACGATCAGCGCGCCTTCAAGAAGGTTGATCCACACGATGTAGCCGAGAGTCGAGTCGGCGCGGTGCAGGCCCACATAGTCGATCGCCATGGCCCCGCCGAGGCACAGGGCCGAGGCGGCGGCGAGCGCCGCACCCGCGAGCCCGCGCCCTTCCAGCAAGGCGCGGTCCATGCCCAGCGCCAGGAGCCCGACCGCGATCGCGGCCAACCCGGCCATCGCCGCGAGCGGCGGCGGTTGATCGAGAAACAGCGCGCCGATCGCCGCCGCCCCGGGCGCCGCGCCGGCCCGCGCGCTCGGATAGGCGACCCCCAGCGCCAGGTAGCGCCAGGCCAGCAGCATGGCGGCGATATAGATGAGATGCAGCGCGATCGACGCCGCCATCCACGGCCAGGCCCAGGCCGAGGGGGCGGTGACGCCGCGCGCCAGCGCCGCCGCCACCAGCGCCGGTACCAGCGCGCCCACCGTGGCGGCCATCACCGGATCGCGGCTGCCCTTGCCGGCGGCGCCCCAGATCCCGTGCAGGAACGCCGCGGCCAGAACCAGGGCGATCAGCTCGGCGTGCATCGCCGGCCCGGGTTATCTCGTCCTTTCCCCCTTTCCCCCTCCCGCATCGCGGGGAGGGGGCAGGCCCACGCCCCGGGCACGGGGGGCGCCAAAAAAAAGGGCCCCCCCCCCCCCCGC
>JBQTIS010000175.1:0-3397 GCA_052387895.1 Rhodospirillales bacterium
AAGCCACCCCTCGCGCAACCCGAAGGCCGAAAACACGATGCGCTTGGGCTTCATCAGCTTGGCGAGCTGGATCATCAGCAGCGCGGCGTATGGCAGGGTTTCGTGCCGGCGGCGCGACACGCCGTACATCTTGCTGAGCGAACTGGGGCTCAAGCGCGAGACCAGCTGAAGGAACTCCTCGGCCTCGTCCCATTTGATCTCGTAGTTGTGGATCACGTGCAGCGGATGGTTGGTCTGCTCCATGTGCACGCGCGCCAGCGCCCGCCACGCCCCGCCCACGGGATAGAAGCTGCGGCCCTGCACCGCGCCGAGCCAAGCCGCCTTGTCGAGGTGCCTGTCGATCGCTTCCTTCATCTTTTTGCGGTTGCCGTCGGCGCCGGGCATCACGCGCAACGGGCCGATCGGCAGCGTGACGTGCTTGCCGATCTGGCCGCCGCCCAGCTCGACCAACTCCAGGCTGCCGCCGCCGAGATCGCCCATCGCGCCGTCCGCCTCGGGTGCGGCCGACAGCACGCCCAGACCCGACAGCCGCGCCTCTTCCTCGCCGTCCAGCACGCGGGCCTGAAGCTTGCAGGCGCGCGTGACCTCGCGGATGAACTCGGGACCGTTCTTGGCGTCGCGCACCGCGGCCGTCGCCAGCGCCTCGAGCTTCTCCACCCGCATCGCCGCGGCCAGCGCGGCGAAGCGGCGCAGATTGGCGATCGCGCGCTCGATCGCGTCGGCGTTGAGCTTGCCCGAGTCCTCGAGCCCGCGGCCCAGGCCGCACATCACCTTCTCGTTGAACAGCGCGACCGGCGCGCGCGACGCGCGCTCGAACACCACCAGGCGGATCGAGTTGGAGCCGATATCGATGACGCCGACGCGCCCGCCCCGGGCTTTGGGCTCCGGCGCCTTTTCGACCGGCCGCTCGGACGCGCGCTCCTGTGCCGCCTGGACCGCCACCCGCCGTCAGCCCTTCCGGAGAACGAGGGCGGGCAGCGCGCCCGAGCGCTTCAAGGCGCTGCCGCGGCCGCTGAGGCTGGGGTTGGTCATGAAATAGTTGTGGGCGCTGAACGCGCCGGGCCCGGCCGGCACGCGGGTATAGGCGCCGGTGGAATCGAGCGTCCAGCTTTGCGCCTGGTCGTTCAGATTGGCGATCATCACCTGCTCCAGCACCTGCTGGTGCACGGTGGGATTGGCGATCGGCACCAGCACCTCGACCCGGCGGCTCAGGTTGCGCTGCATCCAATCGGCCGACGAGATGAATACCTTGGCCTTGCGCGACGGCAGCTTGGAGCCCGCGCCGAAGCACACGATGCGCGTATGCTCGAGGAACCGCCCGACGATGCTTTTCACCCGGATGGTCTCGGACAGGCCGGGCATGCCGGGCCTAAGGCAGCAGATGCCGCGCACCACCAGGTCGATCTCGACCCCCGCCTGGCTCGCCCGGTAAAGCGCGTCGATCACCTCGGGGTCGACCAGCGAGTTCATCTTGGCCCAGATCTGCCCCGGCCGGCCGGCCCTGGCGTGCTCGGCCTCGTCGGCGATCAGCTTCAGCAGCGTCGGCCTGAGGCTGACCGGCGAGACCGCGATCTTCTTCAGCCCCGTGGGCTGGGCGTAACCGGTCATGTAGTTGAAGATGCGGGCGGCGTCCTGGCCGAGCTCGGGATCGCAGGTGAAGAACGACAGGTCGGTGTAGACCTTGGCCGTGACCGGGTGATAGTTGCCGGTGCCGAAATGCACGTAGGTGCGAAGCCCGTCGTCCTCGCGCCGCGCCACCAGTGAAATCTTGGCGTGCGTCTTCAGCTCGATGAAGCCGAACACCACCTGCACGCCCGCGCGCTCCAGGTCGCGCGCCCAGCGGATATTGGCTTCTTCGTCGAAGCGCGCCTTGAGCTCGACCAGCGCGGTGACCGACTTGCCGGCTTCGGCCGCCTCGATCAGGGCGCGCACGACCGGCGAGTCCTGGGACGTGCGGTACAGCGTCTGCTTGATCGCCTCGACCGCCGGGTCGCGCGCGGCCTGGAGGATGAACTGCACCACCACGTCGAAGCTTTCATAGGGATGGTGGACGATGATGTCCTTCTGGCGGATCGCCGCGAAGCAATCGCCGCCGTAATCGCGGATGCGCTCGGGGAAGCGCGCATTGAACGGCGGAAATTTCAGGTCCGGCCGCTCGTCGACGATGAGCTGGAGCGTGTCGGCCGGGCCCAGCAGGCCGTCCAGCGAAATCGGCTGGCCGCCCGACATGCGGTATTTCTCGGCCAGGAACTGGCGCAGGCTGTCGGGCATGCGCGCGTCGACTGCCAGCAGGATCGCCTGGCCGCGCCGGCGGCGCTTGAGCGCGGTTTCGAAGGTGCGCGTCAGGTCCTCGGCCTCTTCCGCGACCTCGATCTCGCTGTCGCGGATGACGCGGAAGGCGCCGTGGCCGCGCACCTCGAACCCGGGGAACAGCCGGTCGAGATACAGCAGCACCGTGCGCTCCAGCGGCACGAAGCGGATGGCGGAGCCCGGCAGGCGGATGAACCTGGGCAGGCGCGACGGCACGATGATCAGCGCGTTCAGCGCCCGCCCGTCGCTGGGCCTGACCAGCGCCATGATCAGGCCGAATCCCAGGTTGGGCACGAACGGGAACGGATGCGCCGGGTCGATCGCCATCGGCGTCAGCACCGGAAACATGTTCTCCATGAAATGGGCGTCCAGCCAGCCGCGCTCGGCCTGGGTCAGCTCGTCGGGCTGCAGCACGGCGATCCCCGCCTCGCGCAATTCGCCGAGCAGCGCGCCCAGGCAGCGCTGCTGGTCCTGCATCAGGCCGTGGACCTTTTCGTGGATCGCCACCAGCGCCTGGGCCGGGGTGCGGCCGTCGTCGCTGGGCGTATCCACGCCGGCGTCGACCTGGCCCTTCAGGCCGGCCACGCGCACCATGTAGAATTCGTCGAGGTTCGAGGCCGAGATCGACAGAAACCGCAGGCGTTCGAGCAGCGGATGGGCGACGTTGTACGCCTCTTCCATCACCCGCGTGTTGAACGCCAGCCAGGACAGCTCGCGATTGATGAAGCGCTCGGGCGAGCCGGGCTCGATCCGGTGCGGCTCCACGCGCATGGCCTGGGTCACGGGTTCAGTCCTCCTGGCCGGGGCCTCGGCGCCCCGGAATTTTCCCAAATCCTGTATATCATTACCCGGCGTTTGTGACCGAGTCGTGACGGCGGACCCGGAAACGGCAGGGCCAAGACGATGAAACGGCGCATTTATCTGTTCCGGCACGGCAAGTCGAGCTGGAACCGCCCCGGACGGGAGGACCGCGAACGCGACCTGAACGCGCGCGGCCGCGCCGCGGCGGAACGGATGGGCCGATGGTGCGCGGCCAACGGGGTGGTACCGGACCTGGTGCTGTGTTCGACCGCGACCCGCGCGCGCG
>JBQTIS010000176.1:0-7496 GCA_052387895.1 Rhodospirillales bacterium
AAAATAGAGTCCCCTCCCCCGTGAGGGGGAGGGGTAGGGAGGGGGTGAGGCTGCTCGATCGGAAAATGCTCTAGCCGCGCCGGCGCCGGCGCGCCTCGCGCGCGGGCGCGGCCCCGTCGCGCTCGGTCGTTTTTCGGGCGCCGGCGCCGAGCGCGCCCAGCCGCGCCTCGATCGCGGCGATGTCGGGCGGCGGGCCGGGCGTGTAGCCCGAAAGCGCCGCGGCGATCGCTTTCAGGTGCGCGGGCTCCGAGCCGCAGCACGCCCCGACGATGCGCGCCCCGGCGTCGCGCGCCAGCCTGGCGTATTCCGCCATCAGCGCGGGCGTGCCGGTGAACTCGAGCTTGCCGTCGTTGTATTGCGGGATGCCGCAATTGCCCTTGGCGACGATCACGTCCCGGCCCGCGACGCCGGCCTTGACCAGGCCGAGCAGCGCGGCCACCAGCTCGGCCGGGCCGTTGCCGCAATTCGCGCCGAAGGCCAGCGGGCGCGGGTGCAGCCGGCCGAACAGCCGCGCGGCGTCGCCCGGCGCGATCCCCATCATGGTGCGGCCGTGGGTGTCGAAGGTCATGGTCGCGACCACGGGCAGGCCCGCGTCGCCCGCGCCCGCGACCGCCGCTTCCAGCTCGTCGGCCGCCGACATGGATTCGATCCACGCCACGTCCACGCCGCCCTGCTTCAGGCCCCGGGCCTGCTCGGCGAACGCCGCGCGCGCCTCGCCGGAGGTCAGCGGCCCGAGCGGCTGGAGCAGGTCGCCGGTCGGGCCGATCGAGCCCGCGACCACCACCTCGCGCCCGCTTTCCTCGGCCACCTTGCGCGCGAGCCTGGCGCCCGCCGCGTTCAATTCTTCCACGCGGCGCTCCAGCCGGTGCAGCTTCAGGCGCTGGCGGTTGGCGCCGAAGGTGTTGGTGAGCAGGATGTCGCTGCCGGCCTCGGCGAAGCCGCGATGCACCTCGGCCACGCGATCGGGGTGTTCCACGTTCCACGGCTCGGGCGCGTCGCCGCTGTTGAGGCCGCGCATGAACAGGTTGGTGCCCATGGCGCCGTCGGCCAGCAGATAGGGCCGGTCCGCGAGCAGCCGTTGGAGGCGGTCGGTCATCGCATCGGCTCCGGCAAGAGGGCGGCTCCGGCAAGAGGGCGGCTTCGCGAAAGGGCCGCGACTGTGGGCAACCGCCCGGCCGCTGTCAAACGCAAACGGCGTTGCGGCTGCGCGCCGGCCCGGCGCATAGTCCGGCGCGATGCCCGATTTTCTCCCCTCCCCCTTGCCGAGCAGGCTTGCCCGCGCGGCGGGCGCCATGCTGGCCTGCCTGGCCCTGGCGGGATGCCTCACCCTGACCGGCGGGGGCGACGGCGCGCCGCGCGGCGAATGGGTCAAGGCCGACGCCGACAGCCAGCGCACCGCGCGGGACTTGAGCGCCTGCCAGATCGACGCGCGCCGGGCCGCCGGGCCGGAGGCCAAGATCAACCAGGACATCGCCGCCGCAAGGGGCGAGGACTGGCAGCGCAGCGGCTCCTATGCCGCGAACGTGTCGCAGATGGGCGAACGCGGCGCGGCGCGCGAACGCCAATACGTCGCCGCCTGCATGAAGGCCAAGGGCTACGCGCAGCCGGCCGCGCGCTGATAGGCCGAATCACCCGGACCGAAACAGGCGGCGCAGCCGCCACAGGGCCGATGAAATCGCCGTGATTCGACCGCTCCGGGCCGCGTCCGGCTTGTGGGCGGGAGCGGGCCGGCGCTAGATTCGGCGCGGATTCCCGCAAGACGCCGCAGGAGAGCGGATGCCGCGCCGCCTTCGGATCGCCGCGCTGGCCCTGGTTCTGGGCGCGGGCGCGGCCGGCCAGCCCGGCGCCGCCGAACAGGCGGGCGTGGCGGCGGCCGTGCGCGGCGAGGTGCAGATCGCCGAGCGTAGCGGCGCGGTCGGCAAGCAGGCGCGGTCGGGCGAGCCGGTGTTCCTCGGCAACGCCGTCACCAGCGGCCCGAACTCGGGCATGCAGATCATCCTTTTGGACGAGACCACCTTCACCATCGGCCCGAACAGCCAGATCGTGATCGACGAGTTCATCTACGATCCCAAGACCAGCGCGGGCAAGATGGCCGCGTCGGTGACCAGGGGCGTGTTCCGCTTCGTCACCGGCAAGATGTCGCGCGAGCAGCCCGGGGCGATGCAGGTGAAGATGCCGACCGGCACCATCGGCATCCGCGGCACCGCGGGCCTGGGCCAGGCCGATAACGGCGTGCAGCGCGCGATCCTGCTGGGCCCCGGCAACGACACCGACACCAACAACCGCGGCGGGCTGGACCTCTCGGCCGGCGATACCCTGATATCGCTGATCCGCGCGGGCTGGGGCAGCACGCTTGCCAACGGGACCTGGGGGCCGGCCGAGCGCTTCGATCCGGTCCTGATCGCCCAGTTGCTTGCCCAGCTGCGCGCGGCATGGTCCGCACCGCCGGGCGCCGGCCAGCAGACCCCCTCGGGCGACGCCAACCAGAACGCGGGAAACAGCCTGTTCGACAGCCAAGACGCGACCAGGTTCATCGGCGGATTGAGCGCCTCGGTGCTCTACGCGCAGCTGATCCAGAACGAGGCGGATTTGCGCGGGCGCAGCTCGCTGGCCGCCCAGATCAACGGCCCGACCTCCTACGACATGCTGCGCTCGATCAACACCGGAACGTTCCAGTGGAAGCAGAGCGGCGTTCCGCTGGGTCCGCTGACCAACACCTACATGATCGAGCTGTCGATCAACTTCGCCACCCGCACGGTCGGGGGCGGCCAGTTCTCGGGCCTGACGATCTCGGACGGCACCATCGACGGCAGCTTCATCGCGCTGCCCGGCGTTTCCTACAACACGCTCGTCGGCAACGCGACCTACAGCTTCCTCGACACCGCGACCCTGGACACGCCCACCTGCGGCGGCAACTGCCGCATCCGCCTGCTCGCCAGCATTCTCAACCGCAACGGCGTGATCGGAAACGACCTGGCGCACAGCGTGACGGTCCGCAACGCCGCGGATACGGTGCTGCTGGGCTCGGGCAGCGGCACGGCCACGGGCCGCAGGCCGGTGCCCTAGCCAGGCCGGCCTGTCCGTTCCGGCCATCGCTCGCCGGGCGCGCGCGTGGCGCGGAGGCCACGGCGCCGGTGAAAACCGCGCGATTTGGCCGGCTTGCCCGTGCAAGCGGCTTGGCAGACCCGGCGGCGCGGCCTAGGATTCCCCGTCAAGTCCCGCAAGATGCCGCAGGAGGGTGGATGTTGGCCCGTCCTCGGATCGCCGCCCTGGCCGCTCTGGCCCTGGGCTTCGGCGCCACCGGCCCGCTCGGCGCAGCCGAACAAGCGGGGGTGGCGGCGGCCGTGCGCGGCCAGGTGCAGATCGCCGAGCGCAGCGGAGCCGTGGGACGGCAGGCGCGGTCGGGCGAGCCGGTGTTCCTCGGCAACGCCGTCGCCAGCGGCCCGAACGCGGGCATGCAGATCGTCCTGCTCGACGAAACCACCCTCACCATCGGCCCCAACAGCCAGATCGTGATCGACGAGTTCGTCTACGACCCGAAAACCAACGCCGGCAAGTTGACCGCGTCGGTCGCCAAGGGCGTGTTCCGCTTCGTCAGCGGCCGGATCTCGCGCGAGCAGCCCGGGGCGATGCAGGTGAAGTTGCCGGTCGGCACCATCGGCATCCGCGGCACCTCGGGCCTGGGGCAGGTCCAGGACACCGGGCAGGAGACGGCGATCCTGCTCGGCCCCGGCAACGACACCGACACCAACAACCGCGGCGGGCTGGACCTATCGGCCGGCGATACCCTGGTGTCGCTGATCCGCGCCGGGTTCGGCAGCACGCTGCTGCCGGGCGGCAATTGGGGTCCGCCGCAGAAATACGACATGGCGACGATCAACCAGATCGTCGCGCTCTTGCGCGGCGCCTGGACCGGCGGCCCGCCGGTTGGCGGCGAGCCGCAACCGGACCGGAACGCCGGCCGAAACCTTTACGACTCGCGCGCGGCCTTGGCCGCGCTGTTCGGCGTCTACGACCTGGCCCTGTTCGCCCAGTTGATCGGCGAAGATGGAAGCCAGCAGGAAAACCGCGACAACACCGTGCGCGTCAACGACGGCATAGCCTTGTTCGAACAGCTGCGCACCGTGAACTCGGGCCAGGCCTATTGGACGCAAACCGGCGTGCCGATTTCTCTCGTCCCCTCGGGCGCTTCGAGCAACTCGGTCTATAACCTGTTTCTCAACATCGACTTCGGCAAGCGCGCCGTCGGCGGCGGCAACTCGCGCGTGGACATTCCCGCCGGCGGCAACTTCATCGCCGGCTCGATACCGCTGGCGTCGCAATCCTATGCCGCGCTCAGCGGATCGGCGTCGCTGACCTTCACCAACAACACCGCGTATGTCGACACCGGCAATTGCGGCAACGCCTGCCGGACGATGCTGGCGGCCACGATCAGGAACTCCGCCGGCGTGATCGGCAACACCCTGTCCCATACCTTCACGATCGCCACGACCGCCGGCCAAGACGTGGCCAAAGGCAGCGGCACCACCGGCCCGCGCATGCCGGGTCTGGCACCCTAGGCCGCTTTCGCCCTATCCTTGGACTTTCCTGCCCTTTTCCGCCATCGGGAGGCTCGTTTCCGCGCCATGACCGCCGACGTTCTCGTGCTGCACAAGCTCAACCACTGGATTCTCGAAGGCTTGGACCGGAACTTCCGCTGCCACCACGCCTGGCAGGCCCAGGACCAGGCCAAGTTCATCGCCGAACACGGCGCCGCGGCGCGCGGCATGGCCTGCGGCGGCCACGGGCCGGTGGGTCCGGCGCTGCTCGACAAGCTGCCCAAGCTGGAAATGGTCTCGGTGTTCGGCGTCGGCTACGACGGCGTAGACGTGAACGCCTGCACCCAGCGCAAGGTGCGCGTCACCAACACGCCGGACGTGCTGACCGGCGACGTGGCGGACCTGGCCTTGGGCCTCGCCATCGCCACGCTCCGGCGCATCGCGCTCGGCGACCGCTTCGTGCGCGCGGGCCAGTGGCTGAAAGGCGCGCTGCCGCTTTACGACAAGCTGGGCGGCAAGACCGTCGGCGTCGTCGGCATGGGCCGCATCGGCCAGGCGATCGCCCGGCGCTTCGCCGCCTGCGACACGACCGTGGTCTATCACGGGCCGCGCAAGAAGGACGTGCCCTACCGCTACTATCCCGACCTCGCGGCGATGGCCGGGGACTGCCATGTGCTGGTGGTCGCCTGCCCCGGCGGCGAGGCGACCAGGAATCTGGTCAGCGCCAAGGTGATCGCGGCGCTCGGCAAGAAGGGCTACCTGGTCAACATCGCCCGCGGCTCGGTGGTCGAGGAGCCGGCCCTGGTGCAGGCCCTGGTCGAGGGCAGGCTGGCCGGCGCGGGGCTGGACGTGTTCGTGGACGAGCCGAGGGTGCCCGAGGCGCTCATGAAGCTCGACAACGTGGTGCTGCAGCCGCATGTCGGCTCCGCCACCACCGAAACGCGCAAGGCCATGGCCGACCTCGTGGTCAACAACCTGGTCGAGCATTTCGCCGGCCGGAAGCTGCTGACCCCGGTGAATTAGAACATTTTTCGATCAAGTTGCGTCACCCCCTCCCTACCCATCCCCCGTGGAGGGGGCGGGGACTCTATTTGGTGTCCCCCCCCGGCGCGACGCAAGTCGCGTCGAGCGGGAGGGAGTGAGGGGGAGGGGTTAGGGCGCGCGTGGCGGTCCGTCGCCTGCGGGCCGAAATCCTTCGGCGGGCGAAGGCCCGGAGCTGGTGAGAGGGATTCAACTTGGCCGGAACTTGCGCTAGCCTCAACGGATAGGCGTTCGGCTGGGGTTCAACCACCAGACATTGTGTGCTAAACTGCCTTTTGTCCGAGTTTCCGGGGGAGGCGGCATTGCGGTTGGCGTGCGGAGTCCTGGTCGGCTTGGCGGCGGTGCTGGCGGCGCCGGGTCCCGCGCTCGCGGCCTGCCGCGACGACCTGGTGCTGGTGAAGGTCGAGGCCAACCGGGTTCACGACACGCGCAAGAAGAACCTGCTGCGCCAGCACCTGAGCGCCGCGGACACGGCGTTGAAGCGGCGCAACGAGTCGGGCTGCAACCGCGCCGTGGCCGAGGTCAAGAAAATCCTGAAACAGCGGCCGTAAGCCTCACGCCGCGTCGAAGAACTTCTCGGTTCCGTCCAGCAAGCGCGCGAGCAGCGCCCGCGCGCGCGCCTCGCCCTCGCCGCCGCCCAAGGCCCAAACCGCCAGCACCGCCAGGAACATGGCGCTGAGCGCGATCTCCTCGGCCTGGCGGCGCGGTCCCTCGGCCTCGAGCCGCGCCGCCTCCCTGAGCCACCAGATCAGCCTGGAGAGGTGGAACGGCAGCGGCGCCCAGTGATGCGCGTGGCTGGGATGCAGCTTGGCCCCGAGCATTTCGGCCGCCACGCGCCGGTGCGGCGCCAGCGCCTCGAACCACCGCAGCATCGCGCGCTCGACGCGCCGGCGCGGCTTGAGCCGCGCGAATCCCGGCGGCGGGGCTTTCAGCATGGCGTCGCGCGCGCGGGCGAACACCGCGTCGGCGATCGCGTCGGGATCGGGATAGCGCCGCGCCAGGGCGTCGAGCCCGACGCCGAGCGCGCGGGCCAGATCGCGCATCTTGAGGCCGTACCAGCCCGTTTTCGCGGCCATGGCCAGCGCCGCGTCGGCGACGCGCTCGCGCGCCAATCGGTCGCCGGGCCCGCCGGCGGCGGCGCGGCGGGATTTCGTTGCTGCGCGCTTGGGCATACAGTTAAGTCTATCACGCCGCCGCGTTCGCCTCACCGCGCCCGCAAGCCTAGGGATTCCACGCAATGGCCCCAATCCGCGTCGCCCTGATCGGGCTCGGCATGGCCGTAGGCCCCCACGCCAAGAGCCTGATCGACCTGAAGGACAAGGCCGAGATCGCCTGGGCGGTCAGCCCCAGCGCGGCGCGGCGCGAGGCGTTCGCCAGGAACTTCCCCTGCCCCACCACGGGCGACGTGGACGCGGCGTTGGCGGACAAGTCGGTGGACGCGGCGTTCGTGCTGACTCCGCCCAACACGCACCTCGATTTGGTGCGGCGCGCCGCCGCCCAGGGCAAGCACGTGCTGGTGGAGAAGCCGCTGGAGGTGACCACCGCGCGGGCGCGCGAGTTGGTCCGGGCCTGCGCCACGGCGGGGGTCCGGCTCGGCATGGTCCTCCAGCACCGCTTTCGCCCCGCCGCGGTCGCCGTGAAGCGGGCGGTCGAGGCCGGCGCGCTGGGGCGCCTGGCGCATTGCTCGGTCGCGGTGCCGTGGTGGCGGCCGCAGCAGGGCTACTACGACCAGCCCGGCCGCGGCACGCTGCAGCGCGACGGCGGCGGCGTCTTGATCACGCAGGCGATCCACACGCTGGACCTGGTCCTGCACCTGGCCGGGCCGGTGGCGCGGGTCCAGGCGCTGGCCGCCACCAGCCCCGTCCACCGCATGGAAACCGAGGACCAGGTGGTGGCGACCCTGCGCCTGGCCAACGG
>JBQTIS010000177.1:0-3543 GCA_052387895.1 Rhodospirillales bacterium
TTCATCACCTTCATCGCCTCGACGATCACCAGCGTCTGCCCGGCCTGCACCTTGTCGCCGACCGCGACAAAGGGCGTGGCGCCCGGCTCGGGCCCGACATAGACCGTGCCGACCATCGGCGAGACCACCGTGCCGGCGGGCGCGCCGTTGGCGCCGTTGCCTTGGACCGGGGCGCCGTTGCCTTGGGCGGGCGCGGCGGCGGGAACGGCGGCGGACGCGGCCGGCGCGCCCGGCTCGGGCCGGCGCACGCGCACGCGCTGCTCGCCCTGCGAGACTTCCAGCTCCGCCAGCCCGGTTTCCTCCAGCAGCTCGGCCAGGCGGCGGATCAGGTCGGGATCGACGTCGAGCTTAGGCATTCTTCTTGGCTTGGGCCTTGATGATGCGCGCCATCGCCTCGACCGCCAGCACGTAGCCGTGCCCGCCCAGGCCGCAGATCACGCCCTTGGCCGCCTTCGAGATGTACGACATGTGCCGGAATTCCTCGCGGCGGTGGATGTTCGACAAATGCACCTCGATCACCGGCAGTTCGCTGAGCAGCAGCGCGTCCAGGATCGCGATCGAGGTGTTGGTGTAGCCCGCGGGGTTGATGATGATGCCGTCCTGCGTGCCGCGCGCCTGCTGGATCCAGGTCACCAGGTCGCCCTCGTGGTTGGACTGGCGCGCGTCGGTCAGGAGCCCCAGCTCGGTCGCGCGCCGCGCCGCCGCCGCCATCAGCTCCTGCAAGCTCTCCTTGCCGTAGATCGCGGGCTCGCGCACGCCCAACAGATTCAGGTTGGGCCCGTTCACGATCAGGATCGACTTCGCCTGGCTGGATGCGGGCTTGGGCGCGGCCACGTCGGGTCTCCGAGTGATCGAATCGGTCGGCGGGTTATAGCATTTGTGCGGCGCGGCGCAACCGTAGGCCCGGCGTTATCCAGCGAAATCAAGCCCTTCACGGCCTGCCCGGCCACGCCCCTCGCCAGCCCGCGCGCCCCGTGTCTAGACTTGATGCGTCAACCCGGCGCGAGGGCGAGATGGCCGCGATCACCGACATGAACCCCATGGGCACGGACGGGTTCGAGTTCGTGGAATACACCGCCCCGGACCCCAAGGCGCTGGGAAAACTTTTCCAAAGCCTGGGCTTCGCCGCGGTCGCCCGCCACCGCTCCAAGGACGTGACGCTCTATCGCCAGGGCGACGTCAATTTCGTGGTCAACGCCGAACCCGACGGCTTCGCGCAAGGCTTCGCGCGGCTGCACGGGCCGTCGGTGTGCGCCATCGCGCTGCGCGTGGCCGACGCGGGGGCCGCCTACAAGCGCGCCATCAAGCTCGGCGCCTGGGGCGTGGAAAGCCGGGTCGGGCCGATGGAACTCAACATCCCCGCGATCAAGGGCATCGGCGACAGCCTGATCTACCTGGTGGACCGCTACGGGCGGCGCGGCACGATCTACGACGTGGATTTCGTGCCGGTGGAAGGCGCAGACCTCGACCACAAAGGCGTGGGACTTGCCTACATCGACCACCTCACCCACAACGTGCATCGCGGCCGCATGGCGGAATGGGCCGATTTCTACGAGCGCCTGTTCAATTTCAAGGAGATCCGCTACTTCGACATCGAAGGCAAGCTCACCGGCCTGAAGTCCAAGGCCATGACCAGCCCGTGCGGCAAGATCCGCATCCCGATCAACGAATCCTCCGACGACAAGTCGCAGATCCAGGAGTACTTGAGCGCCTATCGCGGCGAGGGCATCCAGCACATCGCGCTCGGCGCCGACGACATCCACGCGGCGGTCGAGGCGCTGCGCTCAACCGGCGTCGTGTTCCAGGACGTGCCCGACGCGTATTACGACGCGGTGGACCAGCGCGTGGCCGGCCATGGCGAGGATTTGGCGCGGCTCAGGCGCAACCGGATTCTCATCGACGGGGCGCCGACCCAGGGGGGCGGACTCTTGCTTCAGATTTTCACCGCCACCGTGATCGGCCCGATCTTCTTCGAGCTGATCCAGCGCAAGGGCAACGAGGGCTTCGGCGAGGGCAACTTCAAGGCCCTGTTCGAATCGATCGAGCTGGACCAGATCAGGCGCGGCGTGCTGAAGGAAAAAGCGGGGCGGTAGGGGCGACCGGGCTGTCGGTCCATGAGTACTGGCGCTTAGCGCCTAACGGATATCGTCATGGCCGGGCCGTCCGCCATAGCTTCAGCGGAGGCGGATGAGTCCCGGCCTCCTGAGCCTGTCGAAAGGCACGTCGTCAAGCCGCTGAAATCCTGCGGCGTTCAAACGCCATCTTTCCGGCTCTGGATGGCCGACGTGGATGCCCGGGACAAGCCCACGGCTGTCCGGTTCAGGTTTCAGTGCGGCCCGCGAAGGCCAGGCTCGGACCGCCATCCGCTCGTACCGTCGCGGCGGGGACTCGCTTCAACCTCGCTCTCGATCGTCATGCGCGGGCTTGTCCCGCGCATCCACGTCGAGTCAGCGGCGAGTCGCGGGCGAGAGGGTCGAGCCCAGGTTGGGAAAGGCCATCGCGGCCTGGCGACGTGGATCGCCGGGACAAGCCCGGCGATGACGGTCTTCCATAACCGGGCACATTCTGCGCTCAACCGGACAGCCGTGGGACAAGCCCGGCCATGACGGGTTTTTTCGGGGCAGAATTGCTTTGCCCTATCCCCCGTCCAGCACCAGGAGCGCGTCGCGGGCGAAGGCGACCGAAGCGGCCTGGCCGCGGCGCGGCGGCGTGGCGCCGGGGTTGTTGAAAGTGTCGAGCGACACGGCGTTGTCCTTGAACTTCACGCGCACGCGCACCACCGAGCCCAGGAAGCTCCCCTCGTCGATCGTGCCGCGCATGACGTTGACAGCGCTCCCGGCGGCGCTGGAAAGCGTCACCGCCTCGGGCCTGAGGGCCACCGCGCGCGCGTCGCCCTTTTTCGCGCCCGCCAGCCCCTTGGCCGCGACGATGTCCTGGCCGTCCACCGTGATGCGCCCGGAAGCGGGATCGGCCACGACGCCCCTCAGCACGTTGAGCGTGCCGACGAACGAGGCCACGAACCGGGTCAGCGGGTAGTTGTAGATTTCGAACGGCGTGCCGAGCTGCTCCATCCGCCCCTCGTTCATCACCACGATGCGGTCGGACATCGACAGCGCCTCTTCCTGGTCGTGCGTCACGTAGATCGTGGTGATGTCGAGCGCGCGCTGCACCGCCCGGATCTCCTCGCGCAGGCTGACGCGGATCTTGGCGTCGAGCGCCGAGAGAGGCTCGTAGTGCAGCAGCACCTGCGGCTTGATCGCCAGCGCGCGCGCCAGCGCCACGCGCTGCTGCTGGCCGCCCGAGAGCTGGTAGGGATAGCGCCCGCCCAGCTGCGGCAGCTTGATCAGATCAAGCATCTCTTCCACGCGCGCCGCGATCTCCCCCCTCGGCCGCCCCGCGACCTTGAGGCCGAAGCCCACGTTCTCGGCCACGTTCATGTTGGGAAACAGCGCATAGGCCTGGAACACCATGCCGACGCCGCGCTGGTTCGGCCGGGCATGCGTGACATCGTTGCCGGCGATGCGGATCACCCCCGCGCTCGGC
>JBQTIS010000178.1:0-3992 GCA_052387895.1 Rhodospirillales bacterium
CGCGGCGGTTTACCGTCCATATCGGACTCGCGCGCGTCGATCATGCGGTCCAGCAGCGCCCGGTCCAGGCCGCGCCGTTTTATCGTCTCGTGCAAGGGCTGGATCACCGCGTGTCGGCGCGGCATGCCGGAATAGATTTCCCCCAGCGCCTCGCGCCACCATTGCAGGCGGATGCGGCCGAGCATCGGCTCGCTGACCAGCTCGCGCACGCGGGCGAGTTCGAGGTTGAAGGCGGCGAGCGCCAGCAGGTCCTCGCGCCGCTCCGCGGGCGCGAACAGCGCGCACAGGAAACGGTCGGGATCGTGCCGGCGCACCTCGCCGCCGCAATACGACAGTTCCGCGCCCACGCCCGCGATTCTCCGTGGCTCACCCGGTTTTCCATCGCCGCCCGGGGGACCGTTGAAGCATAACGAAAAGACTCGCAATAAGCGCACGATTCTTGTGGTCATTGCCGCGCGTGCGCCGCTGCCATGCCGGCGATGCGCGTTGAATCCCGCCCGCATCCGTTGTAGTGATTCCGCCAATCGGCGTCTCGTTTCCGGGGGATGAGACGGACATGGCAAAGTTTTTCGACTCGCTGCAAAACACGATTTTGGCGGGCGTCGTCCTGGTGGTTGTCTATGTGCTGATCACCCGCGGCGTCTCGATGGACCACAACTGGTTCGCGTTCCTGTTCCGCTGGCTGCACGTGGTGAGCGGCGTGATGTGGATCGGTCTCTTGTGGTATTTTAACTTCGTGCAGATCCCCAGCATGCCGAAGATCCCGGACGACCAAAAGCCGGCGGTCAGCAAGGTGATCGCGCCGGAAGCGCTGTTCTGGTTCCGCTGGGCGGCGCTCGCCACGCTGGTCACGGGCCTGATCCTGGGGTTGATGAACGGCTACCTGGTATCGGCGCTGATGCTGGGCATCGGCTCGGGCGTGATGAAGAACACCGCCATCGGCATCGGCATGTGGCTGGGCATCATCATGGCGTTCAACGTGTGGATGATCATCTGGCCGAACCAGCAGAAGGCGCTGGGCCTGGTCGAGGCCGACGCCGACGCGAAAAAGGCGGCGGCGGCGCAGGCCAAGCTGTTCTCGCGCATCAACACCATGCTGAGCGTGCCGATGCTGTTCGCGATGGTCGGCGCGCAGAACATCTTCTAGCCGCGCGGGGGCTGCGGAATTTGCCGGCGGACGGGGTCAAGCCCGGCCCCGTTTTCTTTTCGGATCAACGGGTTGGCTTGGCGTACCGCAGCATAGCGTTAACCCGGTCTTAACGTGGCGGCCGTTATGGTGGCCCGTTGCCGAACAGGCAAAAGGCCGCCATGACCGTCCAAAGCCAATTTCGTGCGACCGGCGCCGCCGGTTCCTCCGACTCCGCGTCCCTGGCGCAGCGCATCGGGCTGCGCCGGGCGATCGTCGCCTTCACGCTGGCCGGCGTGGTGGCGGTGGACGGCATGATCGGACTGTCGGTCATGCGCCAGCGCGACCAGGCCCTGGCGGATGCAACGCGGCAGATCGACAATTTGAGCCGCGTTCTGGTCGAGCACACGTCCCAGGCCATAACCGCGATCGACCAGGCCCTTTTGGGCGCTAGCGACGCGATCACCGGCGAGATGCTGCGCGAGCCGCCGGGCAACCCGGCGGTGTCCACGATCCGGCGCCGGCACCTTGCGTCCCGGCCGCACGTCAATCTGTTGCTGACGGCCGACGCCGAGGGGTTGATCCGCGAAGCGGCGGTCTCCACCCCCGGATTCGATCCGCTGGGGTCGGTCGCCCCGGGCTGCGGGTACATCTCGCCGCACGCCGGGCACCTCAAGCATCCCGACGCCGACGCCGCGACCATGCACATTCAGGCCGTGAATCCGCGCGACGGCTGCGTTGCCCGCATCGCGATCTCGCGCCGCATCGAGGATTCGGGCGCGATGCTGCCCGAAATCGTCGCCGCAGTGATCCGGCCGAGCTATTTCCAGGCCTTTTACCAGACGCTGGCGACCGGCCGCGAAGGCGCCACGGGCCTGTGGGACACGACCGGCCTGCTGATCGCCGCCACCGGGCCGCTGGCCGCGCGCATCGGCGCGCGCTTCACGCCGCATTCCGCGCTGGTAGGCCAAGGCCCGGAGGTGCGCAACGGCGTGCAGCACATCGTTTCGCGCATCGACCGGCGCGAGTTGCTGATAGCATACCGGGCGGTGCACGGACAGCCGCTGTTCGTGTCGATCGGAGTCGGTATCGACGAGGTGCTGGCCGCCTGGCGCCAGCAGGCCCTGACCGCCGCCGGCGGCGGCATCGCCGTAACGCTGGCGATCGCGCTGATGGCCGTGATGCTGATGAGAATCGCCGCGCATGGCAGCGCCGCCAGCGCCGCGCTGCGCGAAAGCGAGCGGCGCTTCCGCGACCTCGCCGAAGTCTCGTCCGACTGGTTCTGGGAACAGGACGAGAATTTCCGCTGCACTTACCTGTCCACGCAGGCCGGTTACCATTCCGGCCTTCCCACCAACGCGCATTACGGCAAGACGCACCGCGAGGTAGGCGTGCTGGGCCCCACCGAGCGGGAGTGGAACGAGCACGAGGCCGTGCTGCGCACCCGCCAACCGTTCAAGGATTTTCGCCTTCATCGCGTGCTGCCCGACGGCGCGACACGGCATTTTTCGGTCAGCGGCGTTCCCGTGTTCGACGAAACCGGCCGCTTCAAGGGCTATCGCGGCACCGGCCACGACATCACCGCCGAGGTCGCCGCCCGAGAGGAATTGCAAGAGATCATCGACGCGATTCCGGCGATGATCAACGCCAAGGACCTCGAATCGCGCTACGTCCTGATGAACGCCTATCAAGCGCGGCTTTACGGCACGACGCCGAAGGACGCCGCCGGCAAGACCGCCGCCGAGCTTCTGGGACAATCCTACGGGAACTACACCCGCGGCCGCGACCAGGAGGTGATCGACACCGGCAGGCCGTCGGGGTTCTACGAGGAACGCTATCCCGGCGTCGATGGCGAGATGCGCGACTGGATGACCAACAAACTGCCGCTGTTCGACGGCGCCGGCCGCGCCAATCGCGTGATCACCGTGGCGATGGACATCACCGCGCAGAAGGCGGTCGAGCGCCGGCTGATCGACGCCCGCGGCCACTTGCAGGAGGCCAAGGAGGCCGCCGAGGCCGCCAACCGCGCCAAGACCAACTTCCTGGCCAACATGAGCCACGAGCTGCGCACGCCGCTGAACGCCATCCTGGGTTTCTCCGAGATGATGGCGCACGAGATGCTGGGGCCGATCGGTACGCCCAAATACCTCGAGTTCGCCGAGGGCGTCCACCGCAGCGGCGCGATGTTGCTGCAGCACATCAACGACGTGCTGGACATGGCGAAGATCGAGGCAGGGCGGCGCGAGCTGCATCCGGAATGGTTCGGCTTCGCCGAGGCCGCCAACGACGCGATCCTGGTGATCCGCCAGCGGGCCGAGGAGTCGGGCGTATCGCTGCGCTTCGACGTGCCGCACACCCTGCCGCCGATCCACGCGGACCGCCGCGCCGTCGGCCAGGTGCTGGTGAACCTGTTGACCAACGCCGTGAAGTTCACGCCGCGCGGCGGCGCCGTCACGCTCGGCGCGGAATTGAGCGGCGGGCGTTTCGTCGTCACGGTGACCGACACCGGCGTCGGCATCGAGCCCGACGAGCTCGAGCGCCTGGGAACGCCGTTCTATCAGGTGCAGCCGAGCATGACGCGCAGCCACGAGGGCACCGGCCTGGGCCTGGCGCTGACCAAGTCGCTGGTGGTGATGCATGGCGGCGAATGCAAGATCGCCAGCACGCCCGGCAAGGGCACCACCGTCACCGTGGTTTTCCCCGGCTCGGACCTGCAGCTCGACGTCGCGTGAGCGGGTGCGCTAGAGCGTTTCAAAGATTGTTTGAATCGGGAGGGATTCCCAAAGGACCGGGTTTGTGATTCAAGATGCTGGCTGGAGAGGAGGCCAGCAAAGATGACCCGACCTCTTTCCAACGATCTACGTGA
>JBQTIS010000179.1:0-5471 GCA_052387895.1 Rhodospirillales bacterium
CCGGGCGCGCCGTGGGCGAGGCCGACGCGCCCAGCGCCGGGCCGCTCGCCGTCGGCCGCATCGCGCTCGCCGACCTCACGGACGCGCTCAGGCGCGGGCTCGACGACTTCGCCGCCTATCGCAGCGACGTGATCTTCCTGTGCATCGTCTATCCCGCGGTCGGGCTGGTGCTGGCGCGCGCGGCGTTCGACTACGACATGCTGCCGCTTTTGTTCCCGCTCGCCTCGGGCTTCGCGCTGGTGGGGCCGTTCGCGGCGATCGGGCTTTACGAGATGAGCCGGCGGCGCGAGCTGGGCCACGCCGTCGCCTGGCCCGACGCGATCGGCGTGGCGCGCTCGCCCGCGTTCGGCCGCGTCGTGGTCCTCGGCCTGCTGCTGGTCGCGGTCTACTTCGTGTGGCTGACCACGGCGATGACCATCTACAACCTGACGCTGGGGCCCAAGCCGCCGGAATCGGCCCTGGCCTTCGCGCGCGACGTGCTCACGACGCCGCCGGGCTGGGCCATGGCCGCGACCGGCATGGGCGCGGGCTTCCTGTTCGCGCTCGCGGTGCTTTCGATCAGCGTGGCGTTCCCGCTGCTGCTCGACCGCGACGTGTCGTTGCGCGCGGCGATCGGCGCGTCGCTCAGGGCCGCGGCCGCGAACCCGGGGCCGATCGCGGCCTGGGGCCTGATCGTGGCCTTGGCCCTGGCGCTGGGCTCGCTGCCGCTGTTCCTGGGCCTGATCGTGGTGATGCCGGTGCTCGGCCACGCCACCTGGCATCTCTACCGCAAGCTGCTGCCGCGCTGAGGGCCTCGGGGCGGCGCGGCTGTCGATCCGGCCGCGCAACCTTGAAGAGGGCCGCGCCGGGGAACCCGTTACGCGCGCGGCGAACGCGCCGACTTGACGTCCGCCGGGATCAGATCGACCACCAGCCGCCTGCCCGTCGCCTTGGCGTAGCCCTGGAGCGTGGCGAGCGCAGGCAGGTGCCGCCCGGATTCGATGCGCGCGACCGCCGACTGCTTGGCGCCGATCCGCCGGGCGAGCTGGGCCTGCGTCAGCCCCGCCGCCCTGCGCGCCTGCGTCAGCCTGGCCGCGAGCCGCTCCTCCAGCTTCAGCGCCTCGTATTCCGCCCGCACATCGGCGTCGGCGAGCAGCTTGCGCTTGAGTTGCTTCAGCGTGGTCATGTCGGCCGCCTATCTCCTTTGCGCGCAGCAGCGCGAGTTGAACGGCGCGTTTGGGCGTCTTCCGCGTCCGCTTCTGGAACGCATGGACCACGACGACGCGCTGGCCCCGGACGACGAACAGCGCCCGGCCGATGCCTTCCATGCCCTTGGCCCGGAGCTCGTACAGCCCCTGGCCGAGATGATCGATATGCGGCGGCCGCAGCGCCGGCAGGCCGCGCGCCTCGATCTGTTCCATGATCCACAGCAGCTTGGCCTGGACCTTCGGCGGCAAGGCGGAGATTTCCTCGTCCACCGCCGCGCCGTGAGTTTCGACCGTCCAGGCCACGCGCCCATGTATAACATCGGTGGGCAATTATAACCTTGACTCAGCAACCCCGGCCTGATAGGATGTTCCTATCAAACAAGGATACCGGTCATGGCCGCGAACGAACTCAACAACCCCGTCTTTCAGGATGCCGAGAAGGCCCGCCAGTGGCTTGAGAACCGCCTGTGGGCCGATGGGCCGGTTTGCCCCTTCTGCGGCACCGTCGCCAATGCCACGGCCATTCCCACCCGCCCCGGCCTCTACCAGTGCAACGAGGGGCCTTGCCGCAAGCAATTCACCGTGACGGTCGGGACCGTGTTTGAGCGCTCCCATATCCCCCTCAACAAGTGGTTGATGGCCGCGTTCCTCATTTGCTCGTCCAAGAAGGGCGTTTCTGCCCTGCAAATGAGCCGTATGCTCGGCGTGTCCTACAAGTCCACTTGGTTCATGATGCACCGCATCCGCGAAGCCATGCGCGTTCTCAAGCCGGGTCCCCTGGGCGGCGAGGGCAAGATCGTCGAGTCCGACGAAACCTTCGTCGGCGGCAAGAGCAGGAACCGCGCGTTCCGCCGCCCCGCCAAGAAGGTCGCCGTGCTTACCCTTATCGAGCGCGGCAATCAGGCCCGCTCGTTCCAGATCAAGAACGTGAACGCCAAGACCATCCGCGCGGCGATCATGAAGAATGTGGACCGCAAATCCACCCTCATGACCGACGAATGGCGCGCCTACATCAACATGGGCCGCGAGTTTGCGAACCACGAAACCGTGAAACACGCCAGCGATGAATATGTCCGCGACGATATCTACCATGTCAACAGCGCCGAGAACTTCTTTTCCATCTTCAAGCGCGGCGTGACCGGCGTTTATCACCACGTCTCGGAACAGCACCTTAAGCGTTATCTGGCGGAATTCGATTTCCGCTACAACAACCGCAAGGCCCTCGGCGTGGACGACAGGACCCGCGCCGACAAGCTGCTAAGGGGCATCGTCGGCAAGAGGCTTACCTATCGGCCGACTAACGAGGCCGGTCACGGCTAAACAGAAGGCCCGCGCATTCCTCCGCTGGCGCAATAGGGGATCATCATGACGCCAATCTCGCTCAAGCAAATGTCCCAGGCCGTTGCGAGCGATGACGGCAAGGGTATTCGCTTTACCTTCCTAACCCACGCTAACAAGACGATGCATTTTGTTTGCCCGCCGGAAGCCGTCCCAGAGATAACCGCCCGCTTGATCGCCGCAATGGAGCAGGCGGCGCTTCGGAGAACGCCAAAACCCACATTCCTTTTGGCTCCCATTGTGACGAGTATTTTTGAGGTGGGCTTAAGTCAGGATAAGAAGCAAGTAGCTGTAAAGTTCGGCCCAACACAAAGTTCCCGGATTGGCTTTGCCTTTTCTTCGGATATCGCGCGACAGCTCGCAGGCGGCCTGATGGAAGCAGCCGCCAAGGTTGATCCGGTAAATCCCAAGACAATTAACTAGCCCCCCGCGCCTTCCCCTTGTGAACCCGCCCCTTACTTGCCGGGCGGGTCTTGGCCTTGGCGACCCGATGCTGCGGCCCCGCCTTTGCGATAGCCTTCACGAACTTCTCAAACCGGGGCCATGCGTCGGGCACCAGCTCGACCGCGCCCTTGTCAGACTTGGGGGGCTTCACCATGCAAACCATGCCAATCGTTACCAATCTGCCGCCCACGATAACTCGCGAGGTTGGCCGAGTCATTACGTTGTGGGCGGCGCTTGACCTCATACTAAGCCAGGCCGTTTATGCCGCCCTCGGCGTCGGCCCCAAAGGCGGGCGGCTGGCCGTCATCGAGCCGCGCGCCATAGATAGGATTGAAGTCATCAAAAAAATACTTTCAACCCGTCAATTCGAACCGAGATCCCCGCGCTGGAAAGAATGTCGCGAGGACACCAAGGCCGCCGCCAAGATTCGCGACGCCCTTGCACACGGCGTCTGGACCAAGAAGAACGAAAACTACCTACTCCGCTTCACTAAGGGCGCATGGCCCCGCGCGCAGGGCGTCAAACTAGATATGAAGATAAGACCGCGCAGCCTGTACGTGAAAACAGAAACCCTGCGGGTGCTTAGCCAGAACATCCGGGGGCTGATTGACCATGCGGGGAATCTGCGGGAGCAGATTGAGGCCGCTTTTCCACCATCGCAAGATAGATGTCCGTAACCGTCTGGCGATCCAGATCGCCGGAATCATCATGCGCCCAGAACATTTCCAGCCCAGCCTCGATCATCTCCTCGGTAATCAGAACACCAGCCTGTCGCTCGATCACATAAGGCTCCGATTCTGCTGAGTCAAGGTTATAATTGCCCATCGGTGTTATAATGTCAATCCGCGCCCCAAGCGTGCCCTTGACCCCCCGCCGTCGCGATGCGCGGCTGTCGATCCAGCCGCGCAACCTTGAAGAGGGCCGCGCGGATCAGCGCGCGGCGCGGCTGTCGATACAGCCGCGCAACCTTGAAGAGGGCCGCGCGGATCGGCGCGCGGCGCGCATTCGGCTAAAATGCAAGATGACGGCGGCGGCTGAAATCGCTTTGCCGCCAATGGCTTGCATCTAAGCGCCCGGGCCGGTCGCGACAAACATTTCTTAACCCTCGGCCCCTAGAGTGCGCCTTCGCGGCGGCCTGCCCGCGCCCGAAGGCATCGGGCCCGGCCGCCCGGGAACAGCGAGGACCGACAGGATGTCGGACAGGAACACAAGGGCCCGCGGCCCCGGAGCCGAACACGCGTCCCGGCTCGCGATCCGCGCGAGGGTTGCGCGCCCGCGCCCGGCCTATATCCTCGGCACGAGGGGGCTGGTCCGATAGGACCGGGGGCCGATGGCGAACCAGACCTCGAACAAGCCGGGCGAGCCCGTTGGCGGCGACAAGCCCGGCGCGGACGGCGCGCCGGGAACCGACATGCGCTCGCTGCTGACGCGCGAGGAGATCGACGCGCTGTTGGGCGCGGGCCGCGAGGCCGGCCCGGGCGCGCTGGCCGACGCCGCGCCCGCGCCTTACCAGCGCCTGCCGCTGTTGCAGCCGGTGCTGGAGCGCCTGGCGGAAAGCCTGCCGCGGGCGCTGATGCATGTCGCGGGCGGGCCGGCCACGGCCGCGCTCGACGCGCCGGCGACGGTCAGGCTCGGCGAGTATCTCGACAACCTGCGCCTGCCCGCGCTTCTGGCGGTGTGGCGCGCCGATGCGCCCAATGGCGCACCCGGCGGCGCGGGGGGAGGCGCGGGACTGCTGGCGCTGGACGGCGGGTTGGCGCGGGCGCTGCCCGAGCTGCTGTTGGGCGGCCGGCGTTTTGCGGGAAAACCCCAGGGTGCGCGGCGCGGCTTCACGCCGATCGAGCGCGCGGTGGCCGAACGCCTGATGGCGGCCGTGCTGGCCGAGCTCGGCCGGGCGTTCGGTCCGGTCGCGGCGGTGGAATTCCGGTTCGAGCGCCTGGAGACCGACGCTCGCCTGGCGGCGGTGGACCCGCTTCACGCCGCCGCGGCCCTGGCGCGCTTCGCCGTGGCGCTGGACGGCCGCGCGGGACACATCGAGCTCGCCCTGCCCTACGCGACGCTGGAACCCCTCGCCGAACTTCTGGGCCGCGACCACGCGGGCGGCCCGCGCGACGCGGACTGGCGGGCGCGGCTGGCCGGCGAGATGGCCGGGGCGGACGTGAAGCTCGACGCGGTGCTGGACCGCGTGACCATGAAGCTCAAGGACGTGCTGGGCTGGAAGATCGGCAGCCGGGTGACCCTGGCCAAGGCGCCGGGCGCGGCGATCGAGCTCGGCGCCGGCGGCGTCGGGCTGCTGCAAGGCAAGCTGGGGCGCGCGGGCGACCGGCTGGCGGTGCGCGTGGAACGCTGGATGGCGGGGCGGCATGGCCATGATCGCGATTGACCTTGGAACGGCGCTGGCTGGGGGAACGGCGCTGGCCGTGGCCGCGGCGGCGCTGCTGGCGGGGCTTGCGGCCTATCTCGCGGTGCTGGCGCGGCGCGTGCGCGCGGCGCGCGGCGAAC
>JBQTIS010000180.1:0-4681 GCA_052387895.1 Rhodospirillales bacterium
GAAGTCTTTTTCCCGGAATACGGAACCCGGTCCTACAAGCCGCCCGTCGGCGGGGCCGTCGTCTTCTCCTGCTCGCTCCTCCACGCTGTGACGAGAATGACGCGCGGGCGGCGCTACGCGTTCCTGCCGTTCCTCTACGACGACGCGGCGGCGAAAATCCGCGAGGCGAACAACCCGCATCTGGGCGAGGGCGTGGGCAAATACCAGGCCGACCGGGCGCTCGCCAAGAACAAGCGGCCGCCGGGCTGATACGAGTCCTCACCGCCCGCGCGCCACGTAGCCGGGATTGAGGAATCCGGGCTTGGCGTAGACGAGCGGCGCGCCATCGAGGGTCGCGACCGACCCGCCCGCCGCCAGCACGATGGCGTGGCCGGCGCAACTGTCCCACTCCATGGTCGGCCCCAGGCGCGGGTAGAGGTCGGCCTCGCCCGCCGCCACGCGGCAGAACTTGATGGCGCTGCCGGAAACGCGGATCTCGGCGACCTTCATGCCGGCGAGAAAGGCGTCGAGATTGGCGCGATTGTCGTGGCTGCGGCTGGCGGCGACCACGAGCCCGCCCGCGGGCGCGGCGCGCGCGCGAATCTCGCGTTCCGGGCCGTCGCCCTTGCGCGCATAGGCCTTGCCGCCGACGCACCAGAACATCTCGCCCGAAGCCGGCGCGTGGACCACGCCCAGGACCGGCCGGCGGTCCTCGACCAGGCCGACATTGACGCTGAACTCGCCGTTGGCCTTGAGGAATTCCTTGGTACCGTCGAGCGGATCGACCAGCCAGAAGCGCTTGCCGGTCACGTCGGGCACGCGGCCGGCGGCGAAGGATTCCTCGGCCACGACCGGGATGGTCTCGTCGATGGCGCGGAGCGCGTCGAGGATAATCGCTTCCGCGGCGTGGTCGGCCGCGGTGACCGGCGATCCATCGGGCTTGTAGGTCTTGGCGACGCCGGGCCGGTAGTGCCGCATGATCGCGCGCCCGGCGGCGCGCACGGCGTTGAGCAGCGGCGGCGGCAGCAGGGCGGGCGGCGGCGGCGCGATGGTCCCTACTCCGCCGCCCGGCGCGCCTGCCCGTGGATCGCGCGCCACACGCGCTCGGGCGTGGCCGGCATGTCGATCTGGCGCACCCCGAATTCGCCGAGGGCGTCGAGCACGGCGTTGATCACGGCCGGCGGCGCGCCGATCGCGCCCGCCTCGCCCGCGCCCTTCAAGCCAAGCGGATTGGTGGTGCAGGGCTGGTTGTTCCAGAGCACCTTGAACGAGGGCATGTCGGCCGCGCGCGGCAGCGCAAAGTCCATCAGCGAGCCGGTCAGAAGCTGCCCGCTGACGGCGTCGTAAACGCAGCCCTCGTACAGCGCCTGGCCGACGCCCTGCGCCACGCCGCCATGCACTTGTCCCGCCAGCAGCAGCGGATTCACGACCCGGCCAAAATCGTCGACCATCACCAGCCGTTCGACCGACACGCGGCCGGTATCCGGGTCGATCTCGACCTCGCAGACATGGCAGCCGTTGGGGAAGGTCGACACGGCGGGATTGAAGTCGCCCAGGCCCGACAGGTCGATGCCCTTTGCCTTGGCGCGCTTGGCGATCTCGAAGATGCCGACCGCCCGGTCGGTGCCGGCGATGCGATAGCTTCCGTCCCTGAACTCGATGTCGGCGGCCGCAGCCTCGAGCGCCTCGCCCGCCAGCTCCTTGCCTTTCTTCACCACCTCGTCGACCGCCTGGACGGCGGCGGCGCCCCCCACGGGCAGCGAGCGCGAGCCGCCCGTGCCCATGCCGAAGCCGACCGTCGCGGTGTCGCCCTGCACCACCTTGATGCTTTCCAGCGGCACGCCCAGGCCCTCGGCGATCAACTGGGCGTAGGCGGTCTCGTGCCCCTGGCCGTTCGACTGCGTGCCGATCATCAGCGACACCGTCTCGTCGGCATCGACGCGCAGCGCGGCCTTTTCGTTCGGCTGGCCGCCGCAGGCCTCGACGTAATAGGACATGCCGATGCCGCGCAACTTGCCTCGTGCCTTGGCGTCGGCCCGGCGCCTGGCGAAGCCGGTCCAGTCCGATTCCTTCTGCGCCATCGCCATGGTGCCGGCGAAGTCGCCGCTGTCGTAGGTCAGGCCCATCGCCTGCTTGAACGGCATCTTTTCCTTGGGGATGAAATTGAGCGCGCGCAGCTTGTCGGGCGCGATGCCGAGCTCGGCCGCCGCGCGGTCGACCAGGCGCTCGACCAGGTACGCCGCCTCGGGCCGTCCAGCGCCGCGATAGGCGTCGATCGGCACGGTGTTGGTGATGCTGCATTTTACCGACACATGCGCGGCCTTGAAGGCGTAGACGCCGACCAAGAGGCCCGAGCCGCAATCCGTCGGGATGAACGGCCCGTAATTGGAGAGGTACGCGCCGAGATTGGCGACCGTGCGTACCTTGATGGCCAGGAACCGCCCATCGCCATCCACCGCCAGCTCGGCGCGCGAGACATGGTCGCGGCCGTGGGTGTCGCTGATGAAGGCCTCGCTGCGCTCGGGCGTCCAGCGCACCGGCCGGCCCACGCGCTTGGCCGCCCACAGCACCAGCAGGTATTCGGGATAGGCGAAGATCTTCATGCCGAAGCCGCCGCCCACGTCGGGCGTGATGCAGCGCACTTGCCGGTACTTCACGCCCAATGCCTCGGCCATCTGCGCGGCGACGTTGTGAACGCCCTGGCTCGAGGTGTGGATCGTGTAAGAGCCGGCGGCCTTGTCGTACTGGCCGATGGCGGCGCGCGGCTCCATCGAGTTGACGACGATGCGGTTGTTGACCAGCTCCAGCGCCACCACACGCTTGGCCTGCTTGAACTGGGCGTCGGCCGCGGCCTCGTCGCCCATCTGCCAGTCCAGCACCAGATTGCCCTTGATCTCGGGCCAGATCTGCGGCGCGCCGGGCTTGAGCGCGGCGGCCGTGTCGGCGACCGCGGGCAGCGGGTCGTAGTCGATCTCGATCGCCTCGGCGGCGTCGCGCGCCTGGGCCAGCGTCTCGGCGACCGCCAGCGCAACCGCGTCGCCGACGAAGCGCACGCGACCCTGCGCCAGCGCAGGGCGGCGCGGCTTGACCATCGTGCTGCCGTCGCGGTTCTTGTAATCGACCTTGCACAGGATGTCGCCGAGCTGGTCGGCGGCGACGTCGGCGCCGGTCAGCACCGCCAGCACGCCCGGCATGCCGGAAGCGGCCTTAGTGTCGATGCGCCCGATCGCGGCATGCGCGTGCGGCGAGCGCAGCACGAAAGCATGGGCCTGGCCCGGCAGGCTGATGTCGTCGGTGTAGCGGCCCTTGCCCCGAAGCAGCCGCGCGTCCTCGACACGGCGCACGGGCTGGCCGACGCCAAACTTGGCCATGGTCGCTCAGGTCTCCCGGCGGTGGAAAGATCGCATCGCGGCGATGATAGGGCAAACCGCGCCGGCTGCAATCAGCCGCGTTTGCCTTTCAGCGCGAAATCCCAGTAAAGCTCGCGCGCGCGCTTGTAGACCGGCCCGGGCTGGAAATCGCGGCCCTCGACGCGCGTGACCGGCTGCACCTTGGCGTAGTTGCCGCTGGCGAACACCTCGTCGGCCTCCAGCACGTCGCGCATGGTCATCGCCCGTTCGTGGACCGCGATGCCGGCCGCGCCGAGCAGCTTGGCCACGCGCTGTCGCGTGATGCCGTTGAGGAACGTGCCGTTGGCCGCCGGCGTGTGCGCCTCGCCGTTCTTGGCGATCCACAGGTTCGAGGTGGCGAACTCGGCCACGTTGCCGAGCGGGTCCAGCACGATGGCGTTGTCGAAGCCCTTCTCCTTGGCCTCGGCCAGCGCGCGGCCGGCATTGGGATAGAGGCACGCGGCCTTGGCGTCGGTCGGCGCCGTGTCGGGCAGCGGCCGGCGGAAGCGCGACACGCAGGCCGAGAACCCCGTGGGCGGCGGCAGCGGCGATTCGGTGATCACCAGCGCGAACACCGTGCTGTTGGGATCGGGGGCGACGAAGCCGGTTTCGGCATAGAACATCGGCCGGATATAGAGCTCGGCGCCGGCCGGGAACTTGCGGATGCCTTCCCAGCACAGCTTCTCCAGCGCCTCGGCCGACATGGTGGCCTTCAGGCCCAGGGCCTCGGCCGAGCGGACCGCGCGCTGGCAGTGCAGATCGAGGTCCGGCGCCACGCCAGAAAACGCGCGCGCGCCGTCGAACACCACCGAGCCCAGCCACGCGGCGTGGGTGCTGGCGCGCATCAGCGCAGGATTGTCGTCGCGCCACCTTCCGCCGACATAGGTCCAGTGCTTGCGTTCGGGCGAGGACAAAGGCTTGCCGGCGAAATGGGCCGCGGCGGTGCTGGTCGCTTGGGTGCTCATCGGACTCCCGTCGGGTATGCGCGCATGCGTCGGACCGTCAGGTCCGCCACCACAGCCGCATCAGGTTGAACAGGCAATTGCGGAACAGGTCGGTCTCGGGCGCCTGGGGCGCGGTCTGCTCCAGGAATTCCTTGATCGCGCCCAGGTCGTGCAGGATGGCGCGCGCGCGCTCGTCCGGCACGTAGCTTTCGACCCACGACACCGCCGCCAGGCGCGAGCCGCGCGTCACGGGACTGACATGGTGCAGGCTGGTGGTGGGATAGATCACGCAGTCGCCCGAGGCGTGCTTGGCGCTGATCGCGCCGTAGCCCGACGAGATCACCAGCTCGCCGCCGTCGTAAGTTCCGG
>JBQTIS010000181.1:0-7731 GCA_052387895.1 Rhodospirillales bacterium
CCGGGCCGATCTACGACCGCCTCAACGCCCTGGGCGCGGTGTGGGGCCAGAAATTCGGCTGGGAGCGGCCGAACTGGTTCGCCCCCAAGGGAACGCCGCAGAAGGACATCCTCAGCTTCCGACGCGGCAATTTCTTCGAGCCGGCGCGCGAGGAGGCGCGCGCGGTGCGCGAGCGCGTGGGCCTGCAAGACCTGAGCGGATTCTCCAAGTACGAAGTCTCGGGTCCCAGCGCCGAGGCGATGCTCGACCGGCTGGTCGCCAACCGGCTACCGCGCGGGGTAGGCCGCATCCAGCTGTGCCACGCGCTCAACGCCGCGGGTGGGGTGGTCAGCGAGTTCACCATCACGCGGCTGGGGCCGCAGAGCTTCTATGTGGTCTCGGCCGCGGCGGCCAACGCGCACGACCGCGACGTGCTGTGGCGCGCCCTGCCCGGGGACGGCAGCGTGACTTTGCGCGACGTGACGCTAGACCGCGGCGTGCTGGTGCTGGCGGGCCCGCACGCGCGCGATGTGCTGCGAAAACTCACCGACGCCGATCTGTCGTCGAACGCCTTTCCCTGGCTCTCGGGCCGGGAGATCCTGGTCGACGTAGCGCCGGTCCTGGCGCTGCGCGTGAACTTCTTGGGCGAACTGGGCTGGGAGCTGCACCATCCCCTGGCTTACCAGCTCGGGCTGTTCCAGAACCTGATGGACGCCGGCAAGGAGTTCGACATCCGCCCCGTGGGCATCCGCGCGATGGACAGCTTGCGGATCGAGAAGGGCTATCGCTACTGGCGCTCGGACCTGACCACCGAATACACGGTGCTGGAGGCGGGCATGGAGCGATTCGTCAAGCACGACAAGGGCGAGTTCACCGGCCGCGCGGCGCTGGTCGAGCAGAAGAACAAGGGCCTGCCGCGCAGCTTCGTCACGGTTGAAGTGGCCGCGAAAACCGACTCCGATCCCTGGGGCAACGAGCCGCTATACGCCGGCGGCAAGATGATCGGCCGCACCACCTCGGGCGCCTATGCCTACACCCTGGATAAGAGTCTGGCGCTGGCCTATGTCGATCCGGCGCACGCGAGGCCGGCGACGAAAATGGAAATCGAAATGCTGGGACGCCGGTATCCGGCGGTCGTGATCCCGGAAAGCCCCTACGATCCCGACAACGCGCGGATCAGGGCCTAGGATTAGACAACCACAGAGGCACAGAGGCAATTTTTTTGCGGCCAAAGGCCGCATTAGATTTCCTTCGCTCTGTGCCTCGGTGTCTCTGTGGTGATTTTTAGGCCGTTTCGGCGCCGACCGCGCTTTCGGCGCCGCGGCCGCGCGGCAGCACCTTGACGGCCTGGCGCACCAGGGAGGGAATCAACGTCGGCCGCAGCAGGCGCTGGTCGTAAGGCGCCAGCCGCCGCTTGTTCTCGGCCAGGCAGGTTTCAAGATACGCCCGCAGCGAAACGCCGCCGGCAAAGGTTTCCTTTTCCTCGCCGCCCTTTTTCTTGTCGCCGCCGCCCAGCTCGAACGCGAACTTGACCCGGCTCCACACCGTCAGCGCCAGCCCGCGCGCGCAGTTCAGCCGGTGCATCGGCCGGTGCGTCACCGGCCGGTTGGCGCGCACATAGGCGATCCAGTTCTGGAAGAACAGGATGTGCCGGGCCTCCTCCTGCACGATCGGCTCGAACACGCCTACCAGCGCCTTGGGAAAGAAGCCGCTGCGCTCTGCCAGCTTGAACATGCCGAACGAGAAGAACGAATCGAAGCATTCGCCGTAGCCCAGCTTGACGAACGCCCATTCCGGGTTCTTCGGCGGCACGGTCGCCCGCACCGCGTCCACGGGTATGTCATAGGCGCGCAGCATGCCCTCGATGATCCGTGCGTGGCGGCCTTCCTCGCGCCCCTGCAGGCCGATCGCCTGCTTGAGCAGCGGATCGGTCTGCGTTTCGGCCAGCAGCTCAAGCTTGGCGTTGGCGTTGCGCTCGTCGAACATCGCGTCGTTCCAGAACGGCAGGCCCGCGATGCGCCGGCGGCTGGTGTCGTCGATCGCCGGCCATCGGATCTTGCCTGCGTCGTAGGGATCGTGGGTTTCGATCAGCGTGCGGCAGAACAGCCGCTTGTGCTCTTCCGAGCCGATCGCCAGGTTGCCGGACATCGAATCAGGATCTCCTCGGAATGCCGGGCGCATTCCCTCGGGCGCACTATGACAGCAGGCCCCCGAGCCTGTCATTGGCTTTGTTGCGGATATATTGCCGCGCCGCCGATTCGCCGGCGCGCCAGCCGGCGCCCCAATCGGCGGCAACGATCCACAGGCCAAACCCTTGATCCGTGATAAATAGCCGCCATGGAAAGCCATGCGGCGCTGGCGTTGAGCGCTTTTCTGGCGGCGACTTTGCTGCCGTTCTCCTCCGAAGCGGTGCTGGCGGCGCTGGTGGCCGCGAACGACCCGGGCGAAACCTGGAGATTGTTCGCCGTGGCTACGGTCGCGAACACCGCCGGCAGTTGCGTCAACTGGGCGCTGGGCCGGTTCCTGCTGCATTGGCAGGACCGGCGCTGGTTTCCGGTCTCCTCGGAGCGGCTCATGCGCGCCCAGGCATGGTTCCGGCGCTGGGGCCACTGGTCGCTGCTGTGCGCGTGGCTGCCGGTGGTGGGCGATCCCCTGACCGTGGCGGCAGGCGCGTTGCGCGCGGATTTCCCGCGATTCGTGCTGCTGGTAGGCCTGGGCAAGGCCGCGCGCTATGCCGCGGTGATCTGGCTGACCGGCCAGGCCATGGCCGCCGTCGCTTGGACCGGGTGAGCCGCTTGAACGGTTTGCTCCCGCGTCCCACCTCAGGCATAGTCCGGCCGCGCCGGCCGACACAAAACCGAACGGGAATCAGCACCGCCATGCCGCAGCCGCGACTCCAGACCGGGCCCCTCGGGTCCGCCGATATCGACCCGGCCGGGCAAGGCCTGACGCGTGTATTCATCCGCGACCTGGTGCTGCCCGCCAGCATCGGCATCTACGACCACGAGAAGGCCAGGCGGCAGCGTGTGCGCTTCAACATCGAGCTGCTGGCGCGGCTGCCCGAAGGCGGCCCGGATGACGCCGTGCCGCGCGACGTCGTGTCCTACGAACTGGTGGTCAAACGGATCAGGAAGCTCTTGGCGGCGGGGCACGTGAACCTGGTCGAAACCCTGGCCGAGCGCGTGGCCGAGCTGGCGCTGAAGGACCGCCGCGTCGCCGCGGCGCGGGTGCGCGTGGAAAAGCTCGACGTCTACAAGGGCGCGGCCGTGGGCGTGGAGATCGAGCGCCGCGCGCCCGCCCGCGCCGCCCGCCTGCGCGCGGTGCGCTAGCGCCGCGCCGCTTCCGCCGCCAAGGCCTTCGCGACCCGGGCGAGCACATCGGGCCAATTCCTCGGTCGGGGCTGGCGGAACAGCCGCGCGCTCGGATACCACGGGCTGTCGTCGCGGTCCTTGAGCCAGCGCCAGTCCGCGGCGAAGCCCAGCATGATCCAGACCTTCTTGTTGAGGGCGCCGGCGAGGTGCGGCACCGAGGTGCAGGACGAGACCACTAGGTCCAGCGCCTCGATGCAGGCGGCGGTGTCGGCGAAGTCGCCCAGATCGTCGCCCAGCATCTCGACGCGCTCCGCGCCCGGCAGCCTCCTGAGCCCGGCCGCCGCCGGTCCGACCTGGAGGGAATGGAACGACACCCCCGGGACTTGCAGCAGCGGTAGCAGCAGCGCGGCGTCGAGCGAGCGGCGATGGTCGTCGACGAAGGCGGGGTTGCCAGCCCAGACCAGCCCGACTTTCAAACCCGGCCGGCCGGCCAGACGCTGGCGCCACTTCGCCGCGTCGCCGGGCTCCGCTGCGAGGTAGGGCATATCGGCCGGGATCGTCTCCAATCGCGTGCCGAAGACCATCGGCAGGTCCAAAAGCGGACACGCCAAGTCGTGCTCCGGCGCCGGCTCGCCGATCTCCACGACCGCGGAAACCCCGGCCAGGCTGCGGCATAGCCGCTTCAACGCCGGCTGCACCTCCAGCGCCACGCGCGCGCCGCGCTTGGCCACCAGCGGCGCGTAGCGCAGGAAATGGATCGTGTCGCCATGGCCCTGGTCCGAGTGCAGTAGGATCGACTTGCCGGCGATATCCTCGCCGCGCCAGATCGGCTTCGAACCGTCGCGCCGGCGATGCCAGGGGGTCTTCCAGCGCCAGTCGTATTCGCGCCAGCCCTCCTCGAACCGCCCGCGCAGCAACAGCAGCATGCCCAGGCTCTTGCGCATCTCGGCGTAGTCCGGTTTCAGCGCCACGGCGCGGCGGAACGCCGCCTCGGCCTCGTCCAAAAGCCCTTGATCCTGCAACGCCAAACCGAGGTTGCCGTGGGAGATGGCGCTGCCGGCGTCGAGCGCTATGGCGCGGCAATAGTGCCCGCACGCCGCGGCGAAGTCGTCCATGCGCCTGAGCGCGTTGCCGAGGCCCACGAGGGCCGGCAGCGAGCGCGGATCGCTTGCCAGCGCCGCGCGGTGCTCGGCCGCCGCGCCTGCCGCGTCGCCGCGGGCGAGCAACGCGGCGCCCAGGTTGTTGCGCGCGGCGGCGAATTCTGGCTTCAGCGCCAGGGCGCTGCGCCAGCATTGCATGGCCTCGTCCAGCCGCCCCTGGCGCTGGCGCGCCACGCCCAAGTTGTAGTGCGCCTCGGCCAGGCCGGAATCAACGCCGATCGCCTGCTGGTACAGCGTCGCCGCGTCGTCCATGCGGCCTTGGCGCGCCAGCGCCGCGCCCTCGTCCATCAGGCGCCTGGCCTCCGCGCCAGCGCTCAAGACGGCGCGTCCAGGGTGAACACTTCTTGCGCCTTTGCCACGCCTCGCAACGCATAGCGGCCGAGCGAGACCAAGCGCGGCTCGGTCGGCCGGGCGGCCGCGGCGAATCCCGCGGACATGACCATGTCGCGCTCCACCGACCGGCACAGCGCCGCGATGCGGTTCGCTTCGTTGACCGCCGGGCCGACGACCGTGAAATCCAGGCGGTCGGAGGAGCCGATATTGCCGTACACCACCTCGCCCATGTGCAGGCCGACATAGAAGCGCGTGACCGGCAGCTTGCTTTGCGCGCGGCGGACGTTGATCGCGGGCAAGGCGGCGAAGGCAGCATCGGCCGCGTCGAGCGCGCGCCGGCACGCGGCGGCCGGGTCGTCGATAGGAAAGATCGCCAAAATCCCGTCGCCGATGAATTTCAGCACTTGGCCGCCCTGGGCGTGGATCGCAGCGACTTGGCAATCGGCATAGTCGTTGAGCAGCGGCACGATCTGGTCGGGCTCGGTGTCAGCGATGCGGGTGAAGCCGGCGAGGTCACTGAACCAGATCGCGGCATTGAGGCGCTCGGTGCGCCCGCGTTCGATCTGGCCGCACAGCACGCGCTTGCCCGCGTCCCTGCCCAGGTACGTGGTCATCAGATTCTCGGCGCTGCGCACCACCGACTGGCTGCGCAGCACAAGCGACAGGACCGGCATGAGGCGGTCGATTACCGCAAGGTCGGCATCGGAAAAGCCCTTGGCGCCGTCCGCAGCCCAGGAGGCGAACAGGCAATCCGTGTCGCTGCTCTGCATGCCGGCGGCATAGGGCAGGCGATAGGCGACATAGTCGGCGCCGCCTTTCGCAAATAGCTCGTCGACGAAGAGAAACTCGCCCTGGCGGTAGTTGTCGCCCAGCCGCCGGCGCAGCCGCGTCGCTTTGTCCAGGTGCAGGCGATAGAAAGGCGAGCGCCGCCATTCCTCCTCGCGGACGGCCAAAACCGCCCGCTCATAGGGTTTCATCACGGTCTCGGCGTCGCCGCGTACCCAGACGACCGAGCGGCCTTCCACCAGCGGGTGCAGTTCCTCCATCCCCACCGTCACGCGCAACAGCGGAATGCCGCTGGCGCACAGGCGTTCGTATAAGCCGCGCAATAGCAGGCCTTCATCGACCCCGGCCAGCGAACCCGCGATCAGGCTTTCCTGCGCTTCCAGAAGCTCGGCGGCTTCCATCGCTCGATTTCCCTCGATCCTGGCGCTGGGGCGGCATTATAGCGGCTTGGGATGGCGGCGGCGTGGCCCCCGTCTCGGGACCGCGCTAGAATCCGGCCAGCGCCGGGAACGATGGGCGGGCAGTCATGACCGGGGAACGCACCTACGACGATGCCGAGGTAAATGCGCGCCTCAAGGCGGAGCTGCCGCACTGGCGGCTGGAGGGCGGCTTCATCCGCCGCACCTACCGCACCCATTCCTGGAAGGGCACGCTGATGGTGATCAACGCGGTCGGGCACTTGGCCGAGGCCGCCTGGCATCATCCCGACATCGCCGCGTCCTATTCCTGGGTCGAGGTGAAATTGCAGAACCACGCTGCCAAGGGCATCACCGACAAGGATTTCGAGCTGGCGAAGAAGATCGAGAACACGGTGCAGTGGCAGCCGGCCGGGGAAGGCGGCGCACTGGAAGGCACGCCCGCGGACGAGCGCCACGCCTATGTCAAATACGACTGACCGCAGCCTTCCATGACCACCGTCTATCTCGCCTTCGGCGCCAATCTGGGGCATCGCCGGCGCAATATCGAGCGCGCGCTCATGGCGCTGAAGCCGGGCGTCGCAGTGCGCGCGATGTCGCCGCTGTACGAGACCGCGCCGCTTTACGTCGCCGAGCAGCCGGCGTTCCTCAACGCCGCCGCGCGCGGCGAAACCGCGCTGGCGCCGCTCGATCTGCTGCATTTCGTCAAGGAGATCGAACGCGAAATGGGACGCGCGCCGACCGAACGGTACGGGCCGCGCCTGATCGACATCGACATTCTGTTCCATGGGACCGAGCGCGTGGACCTGCCCTATCTCACCATCCCGCATCCGCGCATGGGCGAGCGCGAATTCGTGCTGCGGCCATTGGCCGACATCGCGGCCGATTTCGTCCACCCCGTCCTCGGCCGGACGATAGCCGAGCTGCTCGCCGCGTTGACGCCGGACCCTGCGATGAAGCGGCTGGAAAAAGGGGTCGGCGGCGGGCGGCTCTAGCGCCTGACGATCGCGTCGGCCATGCGGGCCACGCGCACCATCGCCCGCACGTCGTGCACGCGCACGGCGTCGGCGCCGCGCGCGATCGACCGCGCCACCGCGGCGGCGGTGCCCTCGACGCGCTCATCCGGCGGCAGGCCGAGCGTGTAGCCGATGAACGACTTGCGCGACGGGCCCGATAGCAGCGGAAAACCCAGTTCCTTGAACGCGCCCAGGCGGTCGATCAGCTCCAGGCTTTGCTCGCGGTTCTTGCCGAAACCGATGCCCGGATCCAGCACGATATTCTCGCGCTTGACGCCGGCGCCAAGCGCCGTCTCGGCCGCCTGCTTCAGCTCGGCCTTCACCTCGCCGACCAGATCGGCATAGGCCGAGCCCTTGAACCTCAGGCCCAGCCGCGCCTTGATCTCGGGATCGGCCGACGTCAGCCGGTTGTGCATCAGCACCAGGCCGCAGCCGCGCCTGGCCGCCAGCGCCGCGAGCGCGGGATCGGCGCGCAGCGCCCACACGTCGTTGACGATCGTGGCGCCCGCGTCCAGCGCCGCCGCCGCCACCTCGGCCTTCCAGGTGTCGACCGAGATCGGCATGTCCGGCAGCGCCTTCGCCACGGCGCAGATCGCCGGCGCCACGCGCGCGATCTCGTCGGCGGCCGGGACGGGCGCCGCGCCCGGGCGCGTCGATTCGCCGCCGCGGTCCAGAAAATCGGCGCCCGCGACCGCCAAGCGGCGGGCCAGCTCCTCCGCGGCCGCCCGCC
>JBQTIS010000182.1:0-2814 GCA_052387895.1 Rhodospirillales bacterium
GCTGGGGCCAGGCCAAGAGCCGGGTGGTGGTGCCGCCCGGCGCGCTGGCGCAGCTTCCGTTCGCGCGGCGGCCGACGCCGGCCGCCGCGGGGGCGGCGACGCCGGTGCCGTTCCAGGGCTACGCGGCGGTGCCGTGGCTGGCGCGCAAGGCCGCGATCGCGCAGCTGCCCTCGGTCGCCTCGCTGGCCACGCTGCGCGCCCTGCCGGGCGCCGACGCCAAGCGCCAGCCCTTCGTCGGCTTCGCCGATCCGTGGTTCAGCGCCGAGCAGGCCGCCGAGGCCAAGCGCGCGCAGCCCGCGCAGATCGCCATGCGCGGCGGCAAGTCGCTGGCGCTGCGCAGCGCGCCCAAATCGGCCGAGGCGCAGGCCGCCGAGTTCAAGACCCTGCCGCGCCTGCCCGACACCGCGGATGAGGTGCGCAGCATCGCCCAGGCGCTGAAGGCCGACGCCAAGTCGATTTATCTCGGCGCGGCGGCCAACAAGGACGCGGTGCGAAAGGCCAAGCTCGACGGCTACCGCATCGTCATGTTCGCCACGCACGGGCTGGTGGCCGGCGAGATCACGGGCCTCAGCCAGCCGGCGCTGGCCATGTCGGGCCCCGAGGTCGCGCCCGAGGGCGGCAACGGGCTTCTGACCATGGAGGAAATCCTGTCGCTGAAGCTGGACGCGGACTGGGTGGTGCTGTCGGCCTGCAACACCGCGACCGGCCAGGGCGCGGGATCGGAAGCGGTCTCGGGCCTGGGCCGCGCGTTCTTCTACGCCGGCACGCGGGCGCTGCTGGTCAGCAACTGGCCGGTCGAGACCGTCTCGGCCCGCATCCTGACCACCGATCTGTTCCGCCGCCAGGCCGAGGCCAAGGGCCTGTCGCGCGCCGAGGCGCTGCGCCTGGCGATGATGGCGCTGGTGGACGGGCCCGGCGCCGTCGATCCGGCCACCAAGAAGCCCGCCTTCAGCTACGCGCATCCGATCTTCTGGGCCGCGTTCGCGCTGGTCGGCGACGGCGGCGCTTGAGAATGTCCGCGAACGGGCGAAGGGATGGATTCCATGAACCGCGCTGAATTGGCGTTGCGTCGATCGTTTCTGCCGGCGGCGGCCGCCGCGTTGCTGGCCGCGATGCCGGCCGGCGCGCCCGCGCTGGCCGGTCCCGCGGCCATCGTCGAGGACGTGAAGGGCAAGATCGACAAGCTGGACGTGATGGACTACGTCGAGCCCGGCCAGGTGGTGCAGCTGAAAGCCGGCGAGGTGCTGGTGCTGGGGTACCTGAAATCCTGCGTGCGCGAGACCATCCAGGGCGGCAAGGTGACGGTGGGCCTGGAGCAGTCGCAGGTCGAGGGCGGCAAGGTCGAGCGCGCCAAGTTCGCCTGCGACGGCGGCAAGCTGCAGCTGACCGCCGAGCAGGCCGGCAAGAGCGGCGCCATGGTGTTCCGCAAGAAGCCGACGGACCGCGCCGCCGCCGCCGAGGCGCCGCAAGTGATCATCTATTCCTCGATCCCCGCCGTCGCCGCTTCGGCGCCGGGCGAGCTCTTGATCGAGCGGCTGGACCGGGCGGGCCAGCCGGTCACGGTCAGGATGACCGCCGCCCGGATGGATCTGGCCAAGGCCGGGGTCAGGCTCGATCCCGGCGGCACCTACCGCGCGACGCTGGCCGGCCGCAAGGTCGTGTTCGCGGTCGACGCCAAGGCCGCGCCGGGCGCCGGGCCCTTGGCGGGGCGGCTGATCCAGTTCTGAGCCGGCGCCCGCCCCTCACTTGAAAAAGAGGCACGCCGCCGCCGCCGGCGCGATCGCGCTCGCCGCCTCGCTGCTGTTCGCCCTGCCCCAGCTCCGCGTGCTGGAAGGCCTGTCGGTGGACGTGCTGTTCTGGCTGCGCCACAACGCCTTCGGGCCGATCCACGCGCCCAAGGACAGCCGCGCCGTGATCCTGGCGATCGACGAGGAGACCTACCGGCGCGAACCGTTCGCGGCCACGCCGCAGGCGCTGTGGACGCCGCTTTTGGCCCAGGCGCTCGACGCGGTGCTGAACGCGGGCGCCGCGGTGGTGGGCTTCGACGTGGTGTATCCCACCTCGGTCGAGACCGTGGCGCGCGGCTACGACCGCGATTTCCTGCGCGCGCTGCGCCGGGGCGCCAACGAGGGCCGCATCGTGCTGGGCCGGGTGCAGCACCAGGAAAAGCCGATCGCGCCTTTCGCCGGGCAGAGCTTCGCCGTCGGCCACGGCCGCAACATCCGCGCGCTGAACCTGTTCGAGGACGACGACGGCGTCATCCGCCGCGTGCCGCTGGCGTTCCAACTCGCCGGCCCCGACAAAAAGCCGGTCCTCGAGAACGCCATGGCGGTGGAGCTGGCGACGCGCGCCGCCGGGCGCGAACCCGGCACGTTGCCCAAGGCGCTCGCCGACGGACGCATGGAGGTGGCGGGCTATGCCGTGCCCAGGGGCGAGCCGAACACGATGCTGGTCAATTTCAACACCGGGCCCGGCGACGTTCCCGCCTATTCGCTCGCCGACATCCACGCCTGCGCGCTGGCCGGGCGCGCGGACTATCTGGAGCGCCATTTCAAGGGCCGGGTGGTGCTGCTGGGCACCATGCTGGACGTCGAGGACCGCAAGCTGACCTCGAAGCGCCTGGCGACCGAGCCCGAGGGCGTGAACCTGCCCGAGCGTTGCGTCCATCCGGTCATGCCCGGCCTCTACCGCGGCGACTTCGCGCGCGATTCCATTCCCGGCGTGCTGATCCACGCCGCGGCGGTCAACAACATCCTCGGCCGCGACGCGCTCGAGCCGATGGCGCCCTGGCGGAACTTCGCGCTGGCGCTGGGC
>JBQTIS010000183.1:0-2854 GCA_052387895.1 Rhodospirillales bacterium
TGCAGGAGAACTACCTATTCTTCGGCTCGATCAAGGACAACATCGTCATGGGCACGCAGCGGAGCGACGACACGGCGGTGCTGCGCGCGGCCAGGATCGCGGGCGTCGACGAATTCACCAGCCGCCACCCGCAGGGCTTGGACATGCCGGTCGGCGAAGGCGGAAGGGCGCTTTCCGGCGGCCAGCGCCAGTCCGTGGCGATCGCGCGCGCGCTGTTGCAAGACCCGCCGATCCTGTTGCTCGACGAGCCGACCAGCTCGATGGACAACTCGTCGGAAAACCGGCTCAAGGCCCGCCTCTTGGAGGTGATGCAGGACAAGACGTTGGTGCTTGTCACGCATCGCGGCTCGATGCTGACCATGGTGGACCGGCTGATCGTGATCGACGGCGGCCGCATCGTCGCCGACGGCGCCAAGGAAGACGTGATGAACGCGCTGGCCCGCGGGCAGATCCAGACGGCGCAGACATGAGCGGCGGATCGGGCGCACGATGAAGAATCCCTTCCCCGGCCTGCTCAAGCGCACGAAACGAATCGGGCGCGGAAATCCGGCCAATGCGCGGACCGAAAAAGGCGTCACGCCGCCGACCCTGTCGATGGGGGCCGCGGAAAGCGTCGATCCCGCCATCATGCGCCGCCGGCGCGACGGCCGGCCCTTGGCGGGGCCCGCGGCCGAGCCGCGAAGCAACGGCCCGGCGCGCGAGCCGCCGCGCCAAGTTGGCGCGCGCCTGACGCCGCGGTGGCCGGCCAAAGGTCTGTGGTCGCGGCTGGGCGGACGATTGGGCTCGCTCAGCGCGAACGAAAGCGGCGCTGCGCCGAATTGGCTGTCGTCGCTTATGCGCCGGGCCGGATTCGGCCGCGACGAGCCGGCCGACACCAACGTCTATCGCGACGCCAACCGCGACTGGTCCGAGCGCCGCCGGAGCGGCGCCCCGGTGGCCGGCGCGCAGGCCCGGAGCTATACTTGGCAACGGCAGCGCGAGGCCCCCGCCCCGCAGCGCCAGCAGGCCGAACGCCGCCAGGCGCCCGGCCGCGCGGGCGGACCGGCGCAGGATCGGCGCGCGGCGTTCGCCGGCGGCGCGGCCGCCGCCGCGCCCGGCCGGGCATCGCGCCCTGGCGGCGGCGAGTGGGACCTGCCCGGCGTCGCCGCGGCCGACAGGCCGGGCCCCGCCTCGGCATTCGGCGGTTCCCTGCCCAAGCCGCTGGCGGCGCTAACCGACCGGCTGACGCGCATCGCGGAGAGCAACGAGGGCCTCTCCCAGCGCTTCATCGACGCGCTGGAACGCATTTCGCACAGCGCCAGCGGCGCTGGCCGCCCGAGCGGGAGCGGCGGGCGCGCGCGCGTCGCCGCCATGGACGGCGGGCGCGGCGACGGCGACCGGAGCTTCTTCGGCACCGGCGGCGATTTGGGCGAATGGACCGATGCCGAGCTGATCCAGGACGCGAAGGAAGCCAGCAAGCGCGAAACCTCGCATCTGGCGCGCACGCTTCTGCGCTTCGTGCTGCTGTTCATCGTCGTGTTCGTGGTCTGGGCGGCGCTGTTCAATATCGACGAGGTGACGCGCGGCGAGGGCCGGGTGATCGCCTCGAGCCAGACCCAGGTGCTGGGCAATCTGGAAGGCGGCGTGGTGCGCGAGGTTCTGGTGCGCGAGGGCGACCGCGTGGCCAAGGACGACGTGATCATGCGCCTGGACAACGCCCAGGCGGTCGCCAATTACCGCGAGAATCGCGTCAGGTACCTGACGCTGACGGCGCAAGTGGCGCGGCTTTCGGCCGAGGTGCGGGGCACGCCGCTCAGCTTCCCGGCCGAGGTGATGAACGACGTGCCGGAGGTGGCGCGGGCCGAATCGGCGCTGATGTCGGCGCGCATCAGCCAGTTCGAGGCGCAGATGCAGATCCTGCGCAACCAACGCACGCAGCGCGCCCAGGACCTGGCCGACCTGCGCAACAAGGCCGACAAATCGAACCAGCAGCTGAAGCTGGTGCGCGAGCAGCTGCGCATCCTGGAGCCGCTGGCGGCCGAAGGCCTGGCGCCGCGGGTCGAGGTGATCCGCAACCAGCGCGACCTGGCGCAAACCCAGGGCGAGCTAGAATCCGCGCAATTGCAGATACCCAAGGCCGAGGCCGCCATGCGCGAGGCCGAAAGGCGGATCGACGAACGGCTGGACGGCTTCAAGTCGGAGGCGCGGAAGGAATTGAACGAGAAGGCCCTGCAGCTGGAGCAGGCGCGCGAAACCGAGGTCGCCAACCGCGACCGCGTGACGCGCACCGAGCTCCGCGCGCCGCTGAGCGGCGTGGTGAAGCAGATCTACGTCAAGACCATCGGCGGCACGGTGAAGCCCGGCCAGGACCTGGTCGAGGTGGTGCCGACCGAAGACACGCTTTTGATCGAGATCAAGGTCAAACCAGCCGACGTCGGCTTCGTGCGCGCGGGCCAGAAGGCGAACGTCAAGGTGTCGGCCTACGATTATTCGCTGTTCGGCTCGCTGGACGCGAAGGTCGAGGACATCAGCGCCGACTCCTTCGTCGACGAGCGGCCGGGGGCCGCCAGCGAGCCCTATTTCCGCGTGCGCTTGCGCACCGCCAAGAGTTTCCTGGGCCCGGCCGACCGGCCGCTGCCGATTTCGCCCGGCATGGTCGTCAACGCCGACATCCTGACCGGCGAGCGCACGGTGCTGACCTACCTGACCAAACCGTTCTTCAAGACGATCGCCAGCGCGCTGGGCGAACGCTAGAGCGTTTCAAAGATTGTTTGAATCGGGAGGGATTCCCAAAGGACCGGGTTTGTGATTCAAGATGCTGGCTGGAGAGGAGGCCAGCAAAGATGACCCGACCTCTTTCCAACGATCTACGTGA
>JBQTIS010000184.1:0-6717 GCA_052387895.1 Rhodospirillales bacterium
TGATCGCCGTCCAGGCGGGATCGGAAAGCCAAAACACTCCGTTCAACGGATCCTCCCATCAAAGAGAGAACCGTTGAATCACCATAGCCCCAGAAAATCAACGACCTAATCGGGTTTTGACCCTAATACTTTAGTCGCTCTTGACCGCAGGGATACGTGCCAGGATCGACTTGCGCAAGGACTTCGGCCGTTCGTCGCGCGTCATGAAGCCGTCTTGCTTGCTTTCATACGTCAGCGCGCATTCCAGCACTGCCGTTACCGCCTCGGCGCCGGGTGCCAGGTCGCCGAACATGAACGTGTATTTGCCGGGTGCTGACAGCACTACGATGCACGGGCGCTTGCAGTTGCTCATGCATTCGACCGGCGCCAGATTGAACCGCGCGCGGTGCGGCCAATCGGCGAAGCGTTGCGCGATCTGGTCGTGCAGGTTGGCGCCACTGCGTTTACCCGCGCGCTCGGCCTCGCTCTGCGAATAATTGCAGCGGTTGCACACATAGATGGTCTGGCGGCGGTTGGGCATGCGTTCAAGGCTCCTTGGGGCGGGCGCTCATGCGCCCAGCGTTATGGTGTCGGTAGCCACGGTGTCTACCAGCGCCGCGTCATGGCTGATCAAAACCAGCGCCAGGCCATCGCGCTCCACGCAGTCGCGCAGCAGGTCGATCACGTCGCGCTGGACGATGGGGTCAAGGCGCGATGTCGGCTCGTCGGCGACGATCACGTCGGGCTCCAGCAGCAGCAGCCTGAGCAGCGCCAGGCGCTGCGCCTCGCCGCCCGAGACTTCGCCGGGGTAGCGCGCGAGCAGCACCGGCTTAAGTCTCATACGATCAAGCAACGGCGGCAAAAGCCGGAGGAGGTCGAGGCCGGGCACCACCTCGGTGAGGTGGGCCAATTGGGCGCCGATGGTGCGGTGGGGAATGAAGGCGGTCGACGGGTCCTGGTGCAGCTTCTGGTAGCGCCGCCGCTTCAGCCGCGCTGCGCGCCGGTCGGCGTAAGGATCGATTCCCGCCCAGGAGACCTGCCCGTGGACCGGCGGCCTGAGCCCGAGGAGAACGCCGGCCAGCGTGCTTTTGCCGCAACCGCTCGGTCCGGTGACGGCGGTCGTGGCGCCGCGCTTGATGTCGATGCCAAGGTCGTGGAACAGAAGCTCGCCGCCCGGCCAGCCGAAGGCGAGGTCGCGCGCCGCCAGCACCGGCTCGGCCGATGACGGGCCGGGCGCGCGCGTTGCCCAGCGCCGGGGATCGGCCGCCAGCCAGGCGCGGGTATAGGGATCGCTGGGGCGGTTCAGCACCTGCTCGCTGTCGCCTTGTTCCACGATGAGGCCGTCCTTCATCACCGCCACCGTGCCCGGCAGGCCCTCGGCCACATCCAGATCGTGGGTGATGGTGATCAGCCCGCGTCCGCGCGCGATCAGCGCGCGCAGCAACTCCAGCGTCTGGCCGATGCGCGCACGGTCCAGCCCCTTGGTCGGCTCGTCGGCCACAAGCACCGGCGCGTCGGTCAACATTGCCGCCGCCACCAGCGCGCGTTGGCTCATGCCGCCCGACAGCTCGAAAGGATAAAGCCGCACGGTCTGGGCGGCGAGATCGACGCCGGAGAGCGCCGCCGCCACGCTGCGCAGGTTGCCGCGCACGATCTCAGCGAGTTGCCGCCCCAGGCGCATGGTGGGATCGAGCGCCGCACCCGGCTCTTGCGGCAGCAGCATCGACCAGGCGTGCCAAAGCGATTGCAAGCCCGGACGGTCGGCGAAGGACACCGATCTGCGGTTCCGCGGCTTTAGCCATCCGCTTGCGATGAAATGCTTCGGCAGCAGGCCGAAGATCGCCTGCGCCACCAGGCTTTTGCCGCTGCCTGTCTCGCCGATGATCGTCAAGGCGCCGGATGCGGGCAGGGTGAAACTTATTCCGTCGACCAGGGCGAAGCCCGCGCCGTCGCGCACGGTCAATCCTTCGACGGCAAGGCCGGGCGCGGTCATGCTACGGCGTTCCGGCGGAGTGACTGCTCCGACAAGGTTTCGCCCGCCAGGGTGAAGCCCAGGACCGTCGCGAAGATCAGAAGGCAGGGTGCGGCGATCTGAACCGGCGCTTCGGTGACATAGGGCAGCAGCTCGCTGATCATCGCGCCCCATTCCGGCGTCGGCGGCTGCAATCCCAGGCCCAGGAATCCCAGGGCCGAGATCGACATGACGGCCGCGCCGATGCCCAGGGTTGCCAGCGTCGCGGTCTGGCGCAGCACGTCGGGCATCACGTGACGCCAGGCGATCGTGAGCGGCCCGAAACCCGCCAGTCGCGCCGCCTCGACATGCGCTTCGCTCATCAACACGCCTGTGGTCACCGCGCGGGCCAGCCGCGCAAATTGTGGCCACAGCGACAGTTTGATGCCGATCAGCATCGGCACGATGCCGCCGCCCATCAGCCCCGCCAGCAACAGCGCCAGCAGGATGCCAGGAAAAGCCAGGGTCATGTCGGCGATGCGCATGATCACGGCATCGAGCGCACGGCCGTTCCATGCCGCGATCATGCCGATCGCGATGCCGATGCCGGAAGCCACGGCGACGCAGATCACGGCGATGCCGAGCGAGCGTGGCGCGCCATGCAGCAGCCGCGACAGCACGTCGCGCCCAAGGTGATCGGTGCCGAGAGGGTGCGTGAGGGCGGGCGATGCCAGCGCGTTCATCAGGTTCTGTTGCGCGAGATCGTGCGGTGACAGGAACGGCCCCAGCACGGCGATCGCCGCAACGACGGCTATCAACACCGTGCCGGGCAATGGCGAACGGCCGTGGAGCCGCCCTGCCGCTACAGCGCTCATTGCCGCGCCCGCGCGAAGCGCCGCGGATCGAGTAGCAGCCCGATCACGTCGGCGGCCAGATTGGCCAGGACGAAGACCGTGGCGATCACCAGCCCGGCGCCCATAATCGTGGGAATGTCACGCGCCAACAGCGATTTGACCAGCAAGTCGCCCATGCCCGGATAGTTGAACAGCGATTCCACCACCACGAAGCCGTCGGCGATGAAAGCGAATTGCAACGCCGCGAAAGTGACCACAGGGATCGTGGCGTTGCGCACGCCGTGATGCCGGAACGCGGCCGGCACGGACTGCCCCTTGATGCGCGCAAAGGTCATATAGAAAACGCCGCGCGTATCGGCGACGGCGTGACGGATGATGCGCACAGAATAGGCCGCCAGCCCCAGCGCCAGCGTCACCGCCGGTAGGACCATGTGCCAGTTTGTGCGGTATCCCGCCGGCGGCAGCCAGCGTAGCGTCAGGGCGAACAACGCGATCAGGCCGATGCCCGTTAGGAACGTGGGCAGCGAGGCCAGGCCCACCGCCATGCCGGTCGTAATCCGGTCCACCCAGCCGCCGGGGTGGAATCCCGCATGAACCCCCAGCGGCAGGGCGATCAGATATGACAACAGCCAGGCCGCGATTCCCAATTGCAGTGTGTAGTGCGCGTGGAGCCCGATCTCCTCCCACACCGGCCTACGTGAGACCAGCGACCGCCCCAAATCGCCGCGTGTCAGTCTTCCCATCCAGGCGGCGTATTGCCAAGTGAGCGGCCCGTCGAGACCTTCCTCGCGCCTGATGCGCTGAACCGCCTCCGTGGTGACATAGTCTTCGCCCAGGCGCGCGAAGGCGATGCGTAGTGCCACGTCGCCGGGCAGGGCGTGGACGCAGGCGAAGCACAGCGTGGCCAGAACCACCGCCGTGCCTACCGCCTGCGCCAGGCGCGAGCCGACGATCTGCGCCAGCACCTGCCAGCGCGGTACGGCGCGTACCGGTTGCCCGTGCATCCCCTTGGTTTCCGGCGATCAGCCCTTGCGGTGGATGCGCTCAAGGAAGTCCCGCTGATCGAACGGATCGTTGACGAATCCGGCAACATCGGATCGCACCGCCACGATCTGGTCGTACCAGCACACCGGAATCACCGGCAGTTCGTCCTGAAGAATCGTCACGATCTGCTTGCGCAAGGCGCCGAGCCGCTGTTGGTCCGTGGTTTGCGTATAGGCGGCCACGGCGTCGCGGATAGCCTGATTCTTCCAGTTGGTCTGCCCCGCACCGCCGGCCGCCGGCTGATCCTTGGTGAAATCCGCCGCGATGGTCACGACCGGGTCCGAAATAGTGACGGTGTTGCGCGAGCTCAAGCCCAGCTCCAGGCTGCCGTCCTTCTGCGCTTCGTAGATTTCGGTCCAGTCGCCGACCTTGACCGCTAGATCGAAGCCCACCTGGCGGAACTGCGCCTGTAGCGCCGTGGCGATGACGGGCAATTCCGGCCGGTTGCTGAAGGTTTTGACCGTGCCGGCGAAACGCTTGCCATCCTTCGCGCGAATGCCGTCGGCGCCGCGTTGCCAGCCCGTTTCGTCGAGCAGACGGTTGGCGAACGCCACATCATGCACCAGCGGCGCGACATCGGGCTGTTGCCAGGACTTAAGGGTCGGCGGCACATAGTACGTCGCCGCCAAAGCGGGGTTGCGCATGATCGTGGCGGCAATGGCGCTGCGGTCGATCGCGGCGCTCAACGCTCGGCGCACGCGCGCATCTGCGAACTGCGGCTGCGCCACGTTCGGCATCAACATATGGGTGCGCGGGATGATGACGCGGTTGACCTGCATGCGCCCGGCGGCGGCAACCCGTGTCACGCTGGGGTTGGGTATATTGAAGACGATGTCGGCATCGCCGGCGATGGCGATGTTGGAGCGCGTCTCGCCGTTCGGCACGGCCTGATAGGTCACCCGGGCGGCGAGGGGTTTTGCGCCCCAATAGGCATCGTTACGGCTCATTTGCACGGATCGCGGCAAATCCATTGTCTCGATCTTGAACGGTCCGGTCGCGACCATGCGCACGATGTCACCCCTGGCGTCGAAGCTGGCGGGTCCCAGGATCGGGGCGGTGCGGTCGCCGAGATAGGCCGGCAGCAATGAGAATGGCGCTGCCGTTTTGACCACCAGCGTCCGGCCATCCGCCTCGACTGCCACGATGCCCGCGTTCGCCGCGTATTGCGAACGCGGTATGAGCCGCCGCAGCGAAGCCGCTGCCGCCTGTGCGTCGACCGGTGTTCCGTCGTGGAACCTTGCCCCTTCGCGCAACTCAAAACGCCAAATGCGCATATCCTCCGAGGCGCTCCATCGCGTCGCCAGATGCGGCACGACGGTTCCGTCCGGTTCGGTTACGGCCAGCGTTTCGGTGACGCCCGCGCGGTTGAATACAAACCCAGACTCAATCGGCGCAAGCGATTTGATCTCCCACGCCTGTACCACGTTGAGCTCGAGCGCGGTGTTCGTTTGGGCAGCGACTCGCTGGGCGAAGCTCGCTGCGACGCCGGCGCCTGCGAGACCGACGATGAAGGTACGGCGATGGATGGCTGGGCGCGATCCGCGCGCGGAACGGAATTTGGACGATGAGGTTTTCATGGCTATGGGTCCAGTAACGTTGTGGCACGTCACCCACGAACCCGGATTTCGGATGCAGGGCGTTACCCGCCCAGCAGCGAATTCCCGCCAGGGCACCCCGCCCGGCGCGTCCGCGCGCGACCACGGTTGATGGCAGGTCTCCTGGCTCGCGGGTCTTAGCCTTTGGAGCGCCGCCTTCCCGGTGTGACCCAGTGGCTTTTGTGGCGCTTGGCTCGCCGCTTACAGTTGCGGGGGCAGCCGCGGCGTTGGCCCAAGCTGGCCGCACCGCGTTCCCATTCAATCCCCTAACGGGGAACCATCGCGGATGAGAATAAGGCGCATAGAGCGGCCGGTCAAAGCCGCATGCGACGCTTTCTCGGCCGTGGGCGTCGTGGATTTCCGCTCATGGCACATCCCGGAAGTACCGCCGGCCGCGTGTAACAGCCGCTTACGGCCCAAAAACGGAAGTCTGCGGGCTGCCGGCGGTGGCTAATCATGAGTTCACGGCCTAGTCTGCACGAACCAGAAAGCGGTGGATTTTGGATAGGCAGCTCCCTCGGGGCGTCATCCGATCCTCTTCCCATCGCTTTAGCGCCCCTTCGTCCACCCCAAGCCGCAGGGCTAGCTTCTTGCGTGCGATGCCGAGCCTACGGCGGGTCGCGATGATTCGCTCACCGAGCGTTTCAGGGGCCGGGAAGGGGTCGTAGCCGAGGAAGGCGACGATCCGTGGCAGATACCGGGTGGCCGGGATAGTCTTGTCCTTCTCCCAGTTCAGGGCCGTGAAGGCATCGACCTTGAGGAGCCGCCCGACATCCTTCTGCCGGAGCTCGAGCTCCATCCGGCGACGTAGTAGGTGCTCGCCGAGGGTAGAAGGACTCTCCGGATACCCCCTAGGAATTTTCGTTTTGAGACAGACCCTTACGAATGGCAAGAAGGCAACGCGTTCGTGTCCCCGGGAGTGGTGTAGGAGCTGAGCGGGGGCGCGGCGCGGACCGGCAACGAGTCCAAGCGCCGCGCGCCCGCGAAAGAGTGGTCACCGCGCCCGTGTTCGGTAGGCTGGAGGTTGCTGACACCAACCATCCACCGAAAGGACGGACACGATGACCGAGGACAGGATCGCTCTCCAGAAGCTGCTTGAGAAGGCCTGCGACGCCGATCTGCTGCGCGAGATGCTGGGGCATGTGTCGCAGCGGCTGATGGAACTGGAAGTCGAGGGTTTGTGCGGCGCCGGGCCCGGGGAGCGCAGCCCGGAGCGGATCACCCAGCGCAACGGCTACCGGGACCGGGCCTGGGAGACGCGGGCCGGAACGGTCGACCTGCGCATCCCGAAGCT
>JBQTIS010000185.1:0-4363 GCA_052387895.1 Rhodospirillales bacterium
CGCGCGGCGCTTGGACTCGTTGCCGGTCCGCGCCGCGCCCCCGCTCAGCTCCTACACCACTCCCGGGGACACGAACAGGGCGCCGGAGCTTGTCCCGGCGGCGGCGCGACCGGATCGCGTGCCAGTATCTCCAGAATCCGTTCCGCCTGCTCCCAGGAATTGCGCGGAGCCGAGGGTCCCGTTGGCGCCAGCGGCTCGCGCGGCCGCGCGAAGCCCGCTCCCCATGAATTTCCCAAATATCGAAGCACCGATTCTTTCCTCCGCCGATCGAACGTCGTCCAATGCGACCGCATCACGCTAAACGCCGATACAGATCTTGTGCAGGGGGACCATGAAAAAATATTTGTTGAAGAAAAGTATTGCATGGTGGATTCCCGCGGCTGTTGCAGGCGCGAACGAAGCCGCCGATACATCGCGCGCTCCCCCGCCCCCGCGTTGACGGGGGCGGGGGCGGCTTATAGCCTCGGCCCCAACCAACGCCTTGGGGCGGAAAATTCGCGGGAGGAAAATCGATGATCGGGCGTCCAATCGAGTTGCGCCGATGGTTCGGCTGGTCGATGGCCGCGCTGGCCGCGCTGGCGCTGATGGCGGGGCCGGCGGCGGCGCAGGACAAGGTGCGCGTGTCGGTGCTGCCGTTCGTCTCCTCCGCCCCGCTGTTCATCGCGGTCGAGCGGGGGCATTTCGCCAAACAGGGGCTCGAGGCCGAGCTCAAGTTCTTCGCCGCCGCCCAGCCCGTGGCGGTCGCGGTCACCTCGGGCGACGTCGAATTCGGGATCACCGCCACCACGGCCGGGTTCTTCAATCTCGCGGGCAAGGGCACGATCAAGATCGTCGCCGCCCAGTCGCGCGAGGAGAAGGGCTGGCCGTTCAACGCCTATGTCGCGTCCAACAAGGCGCATGCCGCGGGTCTCACCGCGCTCGACAAGCTGCCGGGCCGGTCCTTCGGCATCTCGCAGGTCGGCTCATCGCACCACTACATGATCGGCCGGCTGGCCGAGAGGCGCGGCTTCGCGCTCGACAAGCTGCAAATCGCGCCGCTGCAGTCCGTGCCCAACATGATCGCGGCGGTGAAAAGCGGCCAGGTCGACGCCACCATCCTGCCGGCGCAATACGCCAACGACCTTGAAGCCAAGGGCGAGGCCAAGATCCTGGGCTGGGTGGACCAGGAGACGCCGTGGCAGCTCGGCGCCGTGTTCACCTCGCCAAAGATGATCGCCGAAAAGCGCGCGGTGGTGGAGAAGTTCGTGCGCGCCTGGCAGGCCGCCGCCGCGGAGTACGACGCCGCGTTCCAAAAGCGCGACGCCAAGGGCCAGCGCGTGTTCGGTCCCGGCTCGGACGCGCTGATCGCGATCATCGAGAAGCACACCAAGGCCAAGCCCGAAGTGATCAAAGTCAGCCTGCCCTATATCGACCCGCAGGGGCGGCTGTTGGTGCGCGACCTGTACGAGCAGGTGCGCTGGTACAAGGCCGCCAAGCTGATCGACGCCGACGTCGAGGCCAAGAACATCATGGACTTGAGTTTCGTGAAGGGCCATCTCGTCGTGCCGAAGTAGCGCCTCGGGCGCGTTTCATGCGGCTGGCCGCCAGCGGGGTGCACCACGCCTATGACGGCTTGGTGGCGCTGGACGGAATCGATCTGGCCGTCGGCGACGGCGAGGTGCTGGGGCTGATCGGCCCCTCGGGCTGCGGCAAGTCCACGCTGCTCGGCATCCTCGGCGGGATGCTCAAGCCCACGCGCGGCGAGGTCAGGCTCGAGGGCGCGCCGCCCCCGGGCACGCTCAATCCCTTCACCTATGTGTTCCAGGATTTCGCGCTGCTGCCCTGGCGCACGGTCGAAGGCAACGTTTCGCTGGCGCTCGAGCATCACGCGCTGACGCCGGCCGAGCGCGCCCGGGCGGTGGACGAAATGCTGGCGCTGACGGGCTTAAGCGAATTCCGCGCCGCGCTGCCCAAGCAGCTCTCGGGCGGCATGCGCCAGCGCGTCGGCATCGCGCGCGCGCTGGCCGCGCGGCCGGCGGTGCTGCTGCTGGACGAGCCGCTGTCGGCCCTGGATGCCCAGACGCGCGAACTGCTGATGGAGGACTTCGAGCGGCTGTGGCGGCGCCGCGCCGTGGCCTCGGTCTACGTCACCCACAACCTGGACGAGGCGCTGCGCCTGAGCGACCGCGTGGTGGTGCTGTCGCGCCGGCCCGGCCGCATCCGCGAGACGGTCGTGGTGGACGTGCCGCGCGACCGGCGGGCGGGGTCCGAGGGGCGCGCGGCGCTCAGCCCCTTGCGCGACCGGCTGTGGGAGCTGATCCGCGCCGAAGCCCGGGTCGCCGAACGCGAGATCGCGGACCATGAAGCCGCCTGACCGCGCGGTCCCGGCGCCCGCCGGCGACGCGGTGCCGTTCCGCGGCGGCGGCTTCGCGCCGCGAAGGCGCCGGGGCGCGGCCTTGGCCGCGTTCGCGCTGATCCTCGCGCTGTGGCAGGCGACGGTGGCCGGCGGGGTGGTCAACCCGCTGTTCCTGCCCGCGCCGTCGAGCATCCTGGGCGCGCTCCACGCGCTGGCGGAATCGGGCGAGCTGTGGCGGCACGTCCTGGCGTCGCTCTATCGCATTTCGACGGGCTGGCTGATCGGCGCCTCGTCGGGACTCGCCGCCGGCTTCGCCATCGGACTGTTCGGAATCGCGCGGTCGATCGGCGTGCCTCTGGTTTCGGCGCTGTTCCCGATTCCCAAGATCGCGCTTCTGCCGCTGTTCATCCTGTGGTTCGGCATCGGCGAGCCGTCGAAAGTGGCCACCATCGCGCTCGGCGTGTTCTTTCCCACCGCCGTGGCCGCGTTCGGGGCGGTCGACAACGCGCCGCGCAATCTCATCCGCATGGCGCAGAGCTTCGGCGTGCCGGCGCGCGAGATCGTTCGCAAGGTGGTGCTGCCCGCGGCCTTGCCCGGCATCCTGTCGGGTTTCCGCATCTCGGCCTCGATCGCGCTGATCCTGGTGGTGGCGGCCGAGATGATCAACGCCCAGCACGGCATCGGCGCGCTGGTGCTGATCGCCGGCAACCTGATGCAGACCGACCAGTTGCTGGCGGGCGTGGTGGTGCTGTCGGTCCTGGGCCTTCTGATCGCAGCCGCGCTCGGCTGGCTCGAGCGGCGGCTGTTGCGCTGGCGGTAGCGGGCGGCCGGGCCTATCCTTCGCCGCATGACGACCGCGCACGATTTCGAATTCGAATCCATCGACGGCAAGTCCATGAAGCTGTCGCGGTGGAAGGGCAAGGCGGTGCTGGTGGTGAACACCGCCTCGGAATGCGGCTTCACGCCGCAATACGCGGGCTTGCAGAAGCTGTGGCTGGCGCACAGGGACGAGGGGCTGGTGGTGCTGGGCGTGCCGTCGAACGATTTCGGCGGCCAGGAACCGGGCGACGAAGCGGCGATCGGCAGGTTCTGCTCCGCGCGTTACGGCGTCGACTTTCCGCTGACCGCGAAGCAAAAGATCGTGGGCGCGGAAGCGCATCCGTTCTATCGCTGGATCGCCGCCGAGCTTGGCGAGGCCGGCAGCCCGCGCTGGAACTTTCACAAGTATTTGATCGGCCGCGACGGCGCGCTCGCGGGCGCCTGGCCATCCTCGGTCGCGCCGGACGCCGAGGAGCTGGCGTCGGCGGTCGGCGAGGCGCTGGCCGCCGCCGGCTGATCGCGGACAAATGACTGGAATAGTTGGGCCGCCATGAGCGTATCATCCCGCATGGACCGACATGTAAGGAGCCGTGTCATGTTTTTTTCCGCTTTTCCCCCCCTCGCCGGCGCCCAGGCCTTGGCCCGGGTTCTGGCGATGCCGTCGGCGCCGATCCTCGCCATGGGCAGCGATCCCACGCCGGCCAGAAGCGAGAGCGACTACGACAAGGCCGTGAAGGCGGTGAAGGCCGAGAAATACAGGGACGCGATCGAACTCCTGAAAAAGGTGGTCGCGAAAGAGCCGAAAAAGGCCGATGCGTGGAACCACCTCGGCTACAGCCAGCGCAAGACCGGGCAGCTCGACGATGCGTTCAAGTCCTACGCCGCCGCGCTCGACATCGACTCAAGGCACAAGGGCGCGCATGAATACCTGGGCGAGCTGTACCTGATGACCGACAACCTGCCCAAGGCCGAGGAGACGCTGAAAAAGCTCCAGGCGCTGTGCGGCGGCTGCGACGAGCGCAAGGAGCTGGAGAAGAAGGTCGCGGCCTACAAGAAGGCGAAGGGCGTCAGCAGCTAATCCTCTAGAGCGTTTCAAAGATTGTTTGAATCGGGAGGGATTCCCAAAGGACCGGGTTTGTGATTCAAGATGCTGGCTGGAGAGGAGGCCAGCAAAGATGACCCGACCTCTTTCCAACGATCTACGTGAAC
>JBQTIS010000186.1:0-8321 GCA_052387895.1 Rhodospirillales bacterium
TTCGATTTCGGCGCGGTGCCGAGATAGATGACACACTGCGCGATCGCCAACTCGCCCTCCGGCGAGCCCAAGCGGTCGTAGGCGTCCCAGGCCGACAGCGCTTGCACTAGCGCTTGCGGATCGGCGAGGCCGATATCCTCGACCGCGAAGCGCAGCAGCCGGCGCGCGATGTATTTCGGGTCCTCGCCGCCCACCAGCATGCGCGCCAGCCAGTAGAGCGCCGCATCGGTATCGGAGCCGCGCAGCGACTTGTGCAGCGCGGAAATGAGGTTGTAGTGCCCTTCCTGCGCCTTGTCGTAGAGCGGCGCGCGCTTCTGCACGGCCTTGGTCAGCGCAGCTGGGTCCAGGATTATATCCGGCGGTAGACGGAACAGTTCCTCTGCCATGTTCAGCAGGTATCGGCCGTCGCCGTCCGCCATTGCGATCAGCGCCGTGCGCGCCTCGGCATTCAAAGGCAGCGAAAAACCCATCAGTTCTTCGGCCCGATTGAGCAGGGTTTCGAGGTCGCCCTCGTGCAGGCGGTTGAGCACGAACACCTGGCAGCGCGACAGCAAGGCGGCGTTCAGCTCGAAGGACGGATTCTCCGTGGTCGCGCCGACCAGCACGATGGTGCCGTCCTCGACATGCGGCAGGAAGCCGTCCTGCTGGCTGCGGTTGAAGCGGTGGATCTCGTCGATGAAGAGGAGCGTGCCGCGGCCCATCAGGCGGCGCTGCTTGGCGGCTTCGAAGATCTTGCGCAGGTCGGCAACGCCCGAGAAGATCGCCGACAGCATCTCGAAATGCAGGTCGACCTTTTCCGCGATCAGGCGCGCGAGCGGGGTCTTGCCGCAGCCGGGCGGGCCCCACAGGATCATCGAGGAGATCTGCCGTGCCGCCAGCATGCGCCCGATCGGCGCGTTGGGGCCGATCAGGTGGTCCTGGCCGACGATCTCTTCCAGGCGCTGCGGGCGCAGGCGATCGGCCAACGGCCGCGGCGCTTGTGCTTCGAACAGGCCCGACATCGCCTAGCGCACCGTGACGGTCTTGACCTTGCCGTCGCGTTCGACCGTCAACTCCCATTCGTCTTGTTCGGCGGCAACCAGCTCGCGCAGCTGCGCGACGTTCTCGACTTCCGTGCCGTTGATGCGCGCGATGATGTCGCCTGGCCTGAGACCAAGGCTGCGCGCGAACGAGCCGCGCTTGATGCCCACGATCACGACGCCCTTCCAGCCGCTGACCGAGAGCTCCTCGCCGAGCGCCGGCGAAAGATTGGCGACCTGCGCGCCGGTGAGCGGATGCTGGCCTTCGAGTACCGTCTCGTCCGGCTCGGGCTCGCGCGGCGCCGGCGTCAGTTCGACCGGCAGCTCGAGCTGTTCGCCCTTGCGCATCACCGTCACGGTCGCTTCATCGCCGATGCGCAAGGTGGCGAGGCGGAACGCCATGCCCTGCGGGTCCTGCACATCTCTGCCGTTGATCGCCAGCAGCACGTCGCCGGGCTTGATGCCCGCTTCAGCAGCCGGACCGTTCGGGAACAGTTCCTTCACCACCACGCCGCCAGGCCTCTCGAAGCCCAGGCTCTCCGCGATCTCCGCGCTCAGCGCTTCACCGGTCACGCCGAGCCACGGCCGCACCAGCTTGCCGCCATGCGCCTCGGCATCGACCACCGCGCGCACGATATTGGACGGAATCGCGAAGCCGATGCCGATCGACCCGCCGCTCTGCGAAAAGATCGCGGTATTGATGCCGACCAGCTTGCCGTCGGTCGTCACCAGCGCGCCGCCCGAGTTGCCGGGATTGATCGCCGCGTCGGTCTGGATGAAGAAGCCGAAATCGTTGATGCCGGTGCGCGTGCGCGCGAGGCCGGAGACGATGCCGCTGGTGACGGTCTGGCCGACGCCGAACGGATTGCCGATCGCCAGCACCAGATCGCCGACCTCGAGCCCGTCCGAGTCGGCCATGGCGATGGATGGCAGCTTGCCGGCGGCGCCTTCGACCCTGAGCACGGTCAGATCGGTCTTGTCGTCGCCGAGCACCACCCGGGCGTCGAACTCGCGCCGATCCGTCAACACCACGCGGATCTCGTCGGCCCCGCGCACGACATGGGAGTTGGTGACGATCAGACCCGACGGGTCGACGATCACGCCCGAGCCCAGCGAGTTCTGCACGCGCTGGCGTTCGGGCTGGAGCTGCGAGAACGGCCCCTCCTCGCCGAAGAAGCGGCGGAAAAACGGGTCGTCGAACAGCAGGCCGGCGGGATCGCGCGCGCGCAACACACGGCGCGTATAGATGTTGACCACCGCGGGCGCCGCGCGCTTGACCACCGGGGCGAAGGATTGGCCGATCGCCTCGCGGCTTGGCGGCGGCGCTTTGGCCGCCGGCTGGGCGGCGGGCGGGCCTGAGCCCTGCGCCAGGGCGGGCGCGGCGAACGCCAGGGAAACCAAGTGAAAAACGAAAAGGGCGCACGCCATGGCGCGCGCCCCGTTCACGCGGGCGCGAGGGGTTGGGCCCCCCGCCCGGCCGGTCATGCCGTCGCGGCCTCCTGCGGCTCGGCCACCGATTCCTTCTCGCTGGGGCCGGAATCGAGCCCCTTGGCGTCGGCGTCGCGGTCGACCAGCTCGATCACCGCCATGGCGGCGGAGTCGCCGTAACGGAACCCGGCCTTCAGCACGCGGGTATAGCCGCCCTTGCGATCCTTGTAGCGTTCGGCCAGCGGCCCGAACAGCTTGGCCGCGGTCTTCTCGTCGTTGTGCAGCGCCGCCAGCGCCTGGCGTCTTGCGTGCAGGTCGCCGCGCTTGCCCAGCGTGATCAGTTTTTCCACCACGGGCCTCAGGTCCTTCGCCTTGGGCAGGGTGGTGGTGATCTGCTCGTGCTTCAAGAGCGCCGCCGCCAGGTTGCGGAACAGCGCGGTGCGGTGGCCCCGCTTGCGGTTCAATTTGCGGCCGCGCATTGCGTGACGCATGACCTATCTCCCAGACCTTTCCCGTTTCCGTCGCTTGCCGCGATCGAACCTCAGTATGGTTCTTCGACCCGCTTCACCAGCTCTTCGATGTTCTCGGGCGGCCAGTTGGGGATTTCCATGCCGAGATGCAGCCCCATGGTCGCCAGCACTTCCTTGATCTCGTTCAGCGACTTGCGGCCGAAATTGGGCGTGCGCAGCATTTCGGCCTCGGTCTTCTGCACCAGGTCACCGATATAGACGATGTTGTCGTTCTTCAGGCAGTTGGCCGAACGCACGCTGAGCTCGAGCTCGTCCACCTTGCGCAGCAGGTTGCGGTTGAACGGCAGGTCGTGCGCCTTGTCTTCGGCGGCGGCGGCCTGCGGCTCCTCGAAGTTGATGAACAGCTTCAGCATCTCCTGGAGGATGCGCGCCGCCACGGCCACGGAGTCCTCGGGCGTGATCGCCCCGTTGGTTTCGACCCGCATCGACAGCTTGTCGTAGTCGGTCACCTGGCCGACGCGCGTGGGCTCGACCTTGTAGCTGACCTTGCGCACCGGGCTGAACAGCGCGTCCACGGGAATCAGCCCGATCGGCGCGTCCTCGGGCCGGTTCTGGTTGCCGGCCACGTAGCCCTTGCCGGTCTCGACCGTCATTTCCATCGAAATCTTGGCGCCCAGGTCCAGCGTGCAGATCACAAGGTCGGGGTCCATCACCTCGATGTCGTGGCCGGTCTCGATCATTCCGGCGGTCACCTCGCCGGGGCCGGTGGCGGTCAGCCGCATCTTCTTCGGCCCCTCGCCGTGCATGCGCAGGCCCAGCGATTTGATGTTCAGCACGATGTCGGTCACGTCCTGCAGCACGCCGGGACTCGACGAGAACTCGTGCAGCACGCCGTCGATCTGGATCGACGTAACCGCCGCGCCGCGCAACGACGACAGCAGCACGCGCCGGAGCGCGTTGCCGAGCGTGAGCCCGAAGCCGCGCTCGAGCTGGTCCACCACGATGGTGGCCGCGCGCGCGGGGTCGTCGCCGGGCTCGATGCTGAGCTTCTGGGGCTTGATCAGGTCTTGCCAATTCTTCTGGATCACTTGGTTCACCTTCATCGCATCTGGCGGCCGGGCATTGGCGGCATGGGGCCCGGGCGCCGTTTCAATTTCAAATGGGGCCGACTCAACGGGGCGCGCCGCATGCCCGCCCCGGCCCGATGGAACATCACACGCGGCGGCGCTTGGGCGGGCGGCAGCCGTTGTGCGGAATCGGCGTCACGTCGCGGATCGTGGTGATGGCGAAGCCCACGGTCTGCAGCGCGCGCAGCGCGGATTCGCGGCCGGCGCCCGGGCCCTTCACTTCGATCTCAAGTTGCTTCATGCCGTGCTCCATCGCCTTGCGGCCGGCGGACTCGGCGGCGATCTGCGCGGCGTAGGGCGTGGACTTGCGGCTGCCCTTGAACCCTTGCGAGCCCGAGGACGACCAGGCGATGGTGTTGCCCTGCGCGTCGGTGATGGTGATGGTCGTGTTGTTGAACGACGCGTTCACGTGCGCGACGCCGGAGGTGATGTTCTTGCGCTCCTTCTTGCGCGCGCGCGGAGCGGCCGGCGCAGGAGCGCCCTGGTCCTTCGCGTCTTTCTGTTCCTTCTTGGCGGGGGTATCCATTCAATCCTTCTCCATGTCGGCCGCGACTTACGTCGAGATCGGGCGGCGCAATTGGGCGTTGGTCAGACCACCTTCTTCTTGCCGGCGATCGGCCGCGCCTTGCCCTTGCGGGTGCGCGCGTTGGTGTGGGTGCGCTGGCCGCGCACCGGCAGCTGCTTGCGGTGCCGCAGGCCCCGGTAGCAGCCCAAATCCATCAGCCGCTTGATGTTCATCGCCACTTCGCGCCTAAGATCTCCCTCGACCTGATGCTCGCGGTCGATCACCTCGCGGATGCGCAAGACTTCGTCGTCGGTCAGCTGACCCACCCGGCGCTCGCCGGGGATGCCGACATTCTGGCAAATCTGTTTCGACTTGAACGGCCCGACGCCGTGGATGTACTGCAACGCTATGACCACGCGCTTGTTGGTCGGGATGTTCACGCCTGCGATGCGCGCCACCTTCTGGTCTCCTTACGATCTCTGGTTGCAGGACGGGGCTGCTCGCCGATTGGGGCGGCGTCCCTTCGGGAAAAACGCCGCAGTATAGGGAGAATCCCCGTCCAGTCAACCTGTTACGCCATCTCCACCACGGCTTGCATCTGCCGAGTCACCTGATCGATCGGGGCCATGCCGTCGACCGCGCGCAACGCGCCCCGGGCCCGGTAATAGGGCAGCAGCGGGGCGGTTTGGGCGTGGTAGGCCTTGAGCCTGGCCCGGACCGTCGCTTCGTTGTCGTCGGCGCGGCGGATGAACTCCTTGCCGCCGCACACGTCGCATCTTCCGTCCTGCTTCGGACGCTGGAACTTGTCGTGATAGCCGGCGCCGCACTTGGCGCAGGTGAACCTGCCGGTGATGCGCTCGACCAGCGCCTCGTCCTTCACCTGCATCTCGACCACCCGGTCGATCCTGAGCCTGCGCTGGGCCAGCATGCGGTCCAGCGCCTCGGCCTGGGGCAGCGAGCGCGGGTAGCCGTCCAGGATGAAGCCGTTCCCGCAGTCCGGCCGGTCGATGCGCTGGGCGATCAGGTCGATCATGATGTCGTCGGACACCAGCTTGCCGGCGTCCATGACGACCTTGACCCGCTTGCCCAGCTCGCTGCCCGCGGCCACTGCCGCGCGCAGCATGTCGCCGGACGAGAGCTGCGGCACCTTGAGCGCGGCCGCCAAGCGCTTGGCCTGCGTGCCCTTGCCGGCGCCGGGAGGCCCCAGGAGGATCAGGTTCACCGCCGCGCGCCCCTCAGCTTCGCCTTTTTGATCAGCCCCTCGTATTGGTGCGCCAGGAGGTGGCTGTGGATCTGCGCCACGGTGTCCATGGTGACGCTGACCACGATTAGAAGGCTGGTGCCGCCGAAATAGAACGGCACGGAATATTGCGAGATCAGGATCTCGGGCAGGATGCAGACCGCCGCCAGATAGGCCGCGCCGATGGCGGTAAGCCGCGTCAGCACGAAGTCCAGATAATCGGCCGTGCTCTGGCCCGGCCGGATGCCGGGCACAAAACCGCCGTACTTCTTCAGGTTGTCCGCCGTCTCCACCGGATTGAACACGATGGCGGTGTAGAAGAAGGCGAAGTATACGATCATTCCCACGTACATCGACATGTACAGGAGCGACCCGTGGCTGAGCTGCGCGGTGATGAAGTTGAGCCATTCCGGCCCCTGCCCGCCGGTGAACCCGGCGATGGTCAGCGGCATCAGCAGGATGGAGCTGGCGAAAATCGGCGGAATCACGCCCGAGGTGTTCAACTTCAAGGGCATGTGCGAGGCGTCGCCGCCGAACATCTTGTTGCCGACCTGGCGCTTGGGGTACTGCACCAGGATGCGGCGTTGCGCGCGCTCTATGAACACGATGAACGTGACGACGGCGATCGCCAGGATCAGGACGATCAGGATGAAAACCGTGCTGAGCGCGCCGGTGCGGCCCAGCTCGAGCGTCGCGGCCACGGCATGCGGCAGGTTGGCGGCGATGCCGGCGAAGATGATCAGCGATATGCCGTTGCCCACGCCGCGGGCCGTGATCTGCTCGCCCAGCCACATCAGGAACATCGTGCCGCCGACCAGCGATACGACGGTGGTCAACCGGAAGAACATGCCCGGCGTCAGCACCGCGGGCCCGGCCGAGCTGGACATGCCTTCGAGCCCGATGGAGATGCCATAGGCCTGGACCGTGGCCAGGATTACCGTGCCGTAGCGGGTGTACTGGTTGATTTTCTTGCGGCCGGTCTCGCCCTCTTTCTTGAGCTGCTCGATCGTGGGCGAGACGGCCGTCATCAGCTGCATGATGATCGAGGCCGAGATGTAGGGCATGATGTTGAGCGCGAAGATCGTCATGCGCCCGAGCGCGCCGCCCGAAAACATGTCGAACATGCCGAGGATGCCGCCGGAATTCTGCTGGAACAGCGAGGCCAGCGCCGTGGGATCGATGCCCGGAATCGGGATGTAGGTCCCCAGGCGATAGACCAACAGCGCGCCCAGGGTGAACCAGATGCGCTTCTTCAGCTCCGTCGCCTTGGCGAAGGCGCCGAAGTTGATGTTGGCGGCCAGTTGCTCTGCGGCTGAGGCCATTCGCCTATACCTTCACGGTTCTACAAGGCCGTCTTAGGCCTTGGGTTCGCCCTTGCCGTCGGGCCTGACGTCCCCCTTGGACTCGGGCCCCTTGGACTCGGGCGCGGCCGGCTTTTGCCTCGGCTTCTCGCCCTTGCTCTCGCCTTTGGCCTGGGCCTGCTTGTCGCCGCCCTGCTTGCCGGCTTTCGCCTCGGCCGGCTTGTCCGCGCCCTTGGCGGCCGGTTTTTCGGCCTTGACCGGCTTTTCCCTGGGCGGCTTCGGGCCGATCTCGACCTCGACGCTGCCGCCCTGGGCCTCGACCGCCTTGACCGCGGCACGCGATGCGCCGGTCAGCTTCACCGTCAATTTGGTCTTGATTTCGCCTTTTGCAAGCAGGCGGGCGCCGTCGAAGCTGCGGCCCAGCACGCCGGCGGTCTTCAGCGACGCGATCGTCACCGGCTCGGCCGGGTTCAGCTTCTTCTCGTCGATCGCCTGCTGGATGCGGCCCAGGTTGACCGGCACGAAGCGCCGCGCAAACACGTTGACGAAGCCGCGCTTTGGCAGGCGGCGGTAGAGCGGCATCTGCCCGCCCTCGAATCCGGCCAGCGACACGCCGGTGCGCGCGGTCTGGCCCTTGCCGCCGCGGCCGCTCTGCTTGCCCTTGCCCGAGCCGATGCCCCGGCCCACGCGCATGCGCTTGGCCCTGGCGCCCGGATTGTCCCTCAGTTCATTCAGCTTCATGTCGATCCATCCATCCCCTTAAGGCCCGCGCGCGAAGCGTCAGCCCGCGTTCTCCACCCGCACGAGGTGCTTGACCTTGGTGATCATGCCGCGCACGGAAGGCGTGTCCTCGAGCACGGACGTGCGGTGCCGCTTGTTCAAGCCCAGGCCGATCAGCGTCTCGCGCTGGTCGTGACGCCGGGCGATCGGGCTGCCGATCTGCGTCACTTTGACCGTCGCCCCCTTGGTCGCTTGCTTCTTTGCCTCGGTCGCCACGGGTCACTCCTTCGCTTCCGCCTGGTCGGCGCGCTTGCCCAGGATGTCGCCGACCTTCTTGCCCCGGCGCTGCGCCACGGAGCGCGGCGAGGACACGTTGGCCAGGGCCTGGAACGTGGCCTTGACCAGGTTGTGCGGGTTGGAGGTGCCCACGGACTTGCCGCTCACGTCCTTCAAGCCCAGCGCCTCGACGATCGCGCGCATCGGCCCGCCGGCGATGATGCCGGTGCCGGGC
>JBQTIS010000187.1:0-1984 GCA_052387895.1 Rhodospirillales bacterium
GTAGCCGGGCGCGGCCCCGTCGCGGTAGCGCTCCCGGCCCGCCCGCCCGCAAACCGCTCATGACCGGCACCGCCGCCGGCCAGTGGGATAGCGTCATGATATTGAAATCACGATCGGCAATCCTTTCGCGCGCGGCGTTCGCCGGGATGATCGTCGGCATGCTTGCCGTGACGATGCCGCTGGTCGATTCGGCCTGGGCGCAGGATCGCGCCCCCCGCCCCGGCGGCCAGGGCCGCGGGCCCAGCGAGGAACAGCAAAAAAAGATGCGCCAGCAGATGCGCGAGCAGATGCAGCAGAAGCTGGAGGGGCAGGAGCAGAAGCCGGCGCAGGGGCAGACCCAGAGCGCGCCGCAACAGCAGCCGGAGGGCCAAGCGCCCGCGCCGATGATGCGCCAGGAAACCGCGGCCGGCGCGGACGAGCTGCTGGACCCGGCGCTCCTGGCCGACCCGGCGCGGCGCGAGCAGGCCAGGGCCAAGGCGGCGCAGCCCCCGCCCCAGGGCGTGGACGACAGCACGCTGGCCCAGTTCTATTTCGAGCGCGCCAAGGAGGCCGACATCGCCGGCCTGCCGCTTCAGGTCAACAAGGACCTGCGCAAGGCGGCCGAGCACGGCGAGAAGGTGAAAACCTCGCTGCTGATGATGATCTACAACCACCTGGCGCAATCCGAGCAGCAGGCCGGCCGGATGCAGGCCGCGGTCCGCGCGCTGGAGCAGGCGATCGAGTACATCCCGCGCAACCAGCGCGGGCGGGTCGTCAGCTTCTACGGCCTGATGGGCCGCTACGCCGCGCAGATCGGCGACATTCCCGCGGCCGAGCGCGCCCTGGAAAAAGCCAAGGACGCCTTCGTCGACGTCCAACTGGCGGCGAAGACCGGCCGCGCCAACACCCCGCCGGAACGCATGGCCGCCATGGAGGCCAACCTGCTGTGCGGCCAGAGCGTCGTGTACGGCCTGCGCGGACAGCACGCCCGCGCCGAGGAATTGCAGCGGCGGTGCCTGACCCTGGCGGAAAGCACGCCCGCGTTCGCGGACTCGCCGTTCGTCGGCACGCGCCACCTCGAGCTCGCGCGCCTGGCGATGGCGCAGGGCAGGCTGGGCGACGCCGAGAACGAGGCGCGCACGGGCCTGGTGTCGATGCAGCGCATGCGCGGCGCCTCGGGGCCGCTGGTGGCGCAGAGCCTGTCGGTTCTCTCGGTCGTGCTGGCCGAGCAGGGCCGCGCCGCCGAGGCCGAGCTGCTGGCGCGCAAGGCCATCGAGCTGGTGCGGACCGGCGGCGGCAAGGCGCATGGCGGGATCCGCATGAACCTGGCCAATACCCTGGCCGCCCAGGGCAAATGGGCCGAGGCCGAGGAGCACATCCAGGGGTTCCTGAAGAACGTCGCCGAGGATCCCGCGGCGGGGCAGAACGCGCTGAACCGCAACCCCTGGCTGCCGATCATCATGGTCAAGACCGGCAAGGCCGGCGAGGCGGCGAAGACCCTCGACGCGCTGATCGCCCGGCGCGCCAAGATGCTGGGCGAGCGCCACTACGCCACCGCCGAGGCGCGCGGGCAGCTGGGCATGGCGCTGCTGGAGACGGGAAAACGCGAGGAGGCGCGCAAGGCCTTCGCCGCGGCGGTGCCGATCCTGCTGCAGCGCTCGCGCGAGACCGACGACGACGCGGGCATCGCCGCGCGCGACCAGCGCGTGCGCCTGGTGCTCGAAGCCTATATGCGGCTGCTGTCCGAGACCAAGGCGCCGGGCGACGGCGCCGAGGCGTTCCGGCTGGCCGAGGCCGCGCGCGGGCGCACGGTCGAGCGCGCGCTGGCCGCGTCGGCCGCGCGCATGGCCGCCAGCAACCCGCAACTGGCCGAGCTCGCGCGCAAGGAGCAGGACCTGCAGCAGCAGGTCTCGGGCCTCAACAGCCTGTTGGCCAACGCCATCAGCGCCAAGGCCGAGGACCAGAACGCCGAGGCGATCAAGGGCTTGCGCGCGCAGATCGACGG
>JBQTIS010000188.1:0-2780 GCA_052387895.1 Rhodospirillales bacterium
CCCGAACTTGGCCGCCTCGATCCGCGAGATGGCCGAGAAGCGGCTCAAGGCTGGCCCGGGCAAGCGGGTAGGCGCCCCGCTAACCGAAAACGATCAGCCGTTCTAGCACGGGACCACGGACATGGCAGATCGCATCGTCATTCCGGCGCGCAAGGGCAAGGCCGCGATCTTGAAGGCGGGCCAGCGCATCCGCGTGATCAACACGCATGGCGAGCAGGTGGTCGACACCTGGGCCTTCAGCCGCGCCGACCTCCACGAATTCATGTCGATGGAGCACACGCGCGCGTCGTTGCTGCGCGTGCGGCCGCGCGTCGGCGACAGGCTCTATACCAACAAGCGCCGGCCGATCCTGACGCTGCTGGAGGATTCGTCGCCCGGCATCCACGACACGGTGATCGCCGCCTGCGACCGCTGGCGCTACATGGAGCTGGGAATCAAGGGCTTCCACGACAGCTGCACCGACAATCTAGCGGCGGCGCTGAAGGAGTTGGGGCTCGCGCCGCCCGAGACGCCGTCGCCGCTGAATCTGTGGATGAACATCCCGTTCGGCGCGGACGGGACCCTGTCCTTCGAACCCCCGGTATCGAAGAAGGGCGATTATGTGCTATTCCGCGCCGAGATGGACGTGGTGATGGCCTTCTCGGCCTGTCCGCAGGACATCCTGCCGATCAACGGCGTCGGCCGTGCGCCGACCGAGGCGCATTTCGAGATCAATTGAGCGGAGGAGCATGGCGACCGTTCTGATAACCGGGGCCAACCGGGGCATCGGCCTGGAGTTCGTGCGGCAATACGCGGCCGACGGGTGGCGCGTGATAGCCGCCTGCCGCAAGCCCAAGAAGGCCAAGGACGTGGAGCAGGTGAACGGCGACGTGACGCTGCGCGCGCTCGACGTCGCCGATCCGGATTCGGTCGCCACGTTCGTGGACGAGACCGCGAAAGAGCCGATCGACGTTCTGATCAACAACGCGGGCGTGTATCTCGACCGCAACATCGCGTTCGGCAAGCTCGATTTCACGGGTTGGATGACCAGCTTCCAGGTCAACACGGTGGGTCCCGTACGAATCGCCGAGGCGCTGGCCGACTCGGTGGCCGGGTCCGGCCGCAAGACGATGGTGTTCATATCCACGCAAATGGCCAGCATCGCGGAAAACGCCGGCGGCGGCGCCTACGCCTATCGCGCCAGCAAGGCGGCGCTGAACGCGGCGGTCAAGTCCATGGCGGTCGACTTGAAGGCGCGCGGCGTTGCCTGCTTGCTGCTGCATCCCGGCTGGGTGCGCACCGACATGGGCGGCAAGAACGCCTTGCTGGACGTGCGCGACAGCGTGCACGGCATGCGCCGGGTAATCGAGGGCTTCGACATCGCCCGCAGCGGCAGCTTCCTGCGCTACAACGGCGAGGCGGTGCCGTGGTGACGTCGGGCGGATTTGCTGGCCGATGGCGCTGACCCAGGAACAGGCGCTGATCCGCGGCATGGCGCGCGACTTCGCGCGCGAGAAACTATGGCCGAACGCCGCCCTTTGGGATCGCGAGGCGCGCTTCCCGAAAGACGCGGTGGCCGAGATGGGGCGCCTTGGCCTGATGGGGATTCTGGTGCCCGAGGAATGGGGCGGCGCCGGCGCCGGCCACGTCGCCTATGCGCTCGCGATGGAAGAGGTGGCGGCGGGCGACGGGTCGTGCTCCACCATCATGGGCGTGCACAACTCGGTTGGCTGCGCGCCGATCCTGAAATTCGGCTCGGCCGAGCAGAAGCGGAAGTTCCTGAAGCCGCTCGCGCGCGGCGAAAAACTGGCCGCGTTCTGCCTGACCGAGCCGCAAGCCGGCTCCGACGCCTCGGCCATCCGCACCAAGGCCCGGCGCAAGGGCAACCTGTACGTGCTCAGCGGCACCAAGCAATTCATCACCTCGGGCTCGACCGCCGACCTCGCCATCGTCTTCGCCGTCACCGATCCGGACAAGGGCAAGAAAGGCATCAGCGCCTTCATCGTGCCGACTGCTACGCCGGGCTGGCGCGTGGCGCGCAAGGAAACGAAGCTGGGCCAGCGCGCGTCCGACACCTGCCAGATCGTGTTCGAGGAGATGGAGCTGACCCCCGACCTGCTGCTGGGCGAGGAGGGCGAGGGCTACAGGATCGCGCTGTCCAATCTCGAGGGCGGGCGCATCGGGATCGGTGCCCAGGCGGTCGGCATGGCGCGCGCGGCCTTTGAAGAGGCGCTGCGCTACGCCCAGGAGCGCGAGGCGTTCGGCAAGAAAATCGCCGAGCACCAAGCCGTCGCCTTTCGCCTTGCCGACATGGCGACCGAGATCGAGGCGGCGCGGCTGTTGGTGTTGCAGGCCGCGCGCCTGCGCGATTTGGACCAGCCCTGCCTCATGCAGGCGGCCATGGCCAAACTCTTCGCGTCCGAGATGGCCGAGCGCGTGTGCTCGGCGGCGATCCAGATCCACGGCGGCTACGGCTATCTCAGCGATTTTCCGGTCGAGCGCATCTGGCGCGACGTGCGGGTGTGCCAAATCTACGAAGGCACGTCCGATATCCAACGCCTGGTTATCAGCCGCGAGATTTTGGAGTAGCGCCGCAATGTCCGCCCCGATCGATTTCTATTTCGACTTCTCCTCGCCCTATGGCTACATCGCCTCGACGCAGATCGACGAGATCGCGGCCCGCAACGGACGCACGGTCGCCTGGCGGCCGATTCTCCTGGGCGTGGTGTTCAAGACCACCGGCGCGGGCCCGCTGCCGAGCCAGCCGCTGAAGGGCGACTATTCGCTGCGCGATTTGGACC
>JBQTIS010000189.1:0-2733 GCA_052387895.1 Rhodospirillales bacterium
GCCGCGGCCGCCAGCCGCAAGCGGAGAACTTTCTGCCATGATCCTATCCGACGTCTCGATCAAGCGCCCGGTATTCGCGACCGTCATCAGCTTGATCCTGGTGATCTTCGGCTTGTTCGCGTTCCAGAACCTGTCGGTGCGCGAATACCCCGCGATCGACCCGCCGGTAATCTCGATAACTACGCTTTACAAGGGCGCCAGCAACCAGATCGTCGAAAGCCAGATCACACAGCTGATCGAGGATCAGATCGCGGGCATCGAAGGCGTGCGCCTGATCAGCTCGACCAGCCGCGAGGGATCGTCGAGCATCCAGGTCGAATTCCGGCTGGAGCGCGACATCGACGGAGCCGCCAACGACGTGCGCGACAAGATCGCGCGCATCCTGGCGCGGCTGCCCGATGACGCCGACCAGCCGGTGATCTCGAAAGTCGAGGCCGACGCGCGTCCGATCATCTGGTTCTCGCTGCTCAGCGAAAAGATGAGCGCCCTGGAATTGACGGACTATGCCGACCGCTATCTGGTGGACCGCCTTTCCACCGTTCCGGGCGTGGCCAACGTACGCATCGGCGGCGAGCGGCGCTATGCCATGCGCGTATGGCTCAACAAGCAGGCGATGGCCGCGCGCGAGATCACCGTCCAGGACGTCGAGACCTCGCTGAAGCAGCAGAATTTGGAGCTGCCGTCGGGGCGCATCGAGTCGGTGCAGCGCGAATTCACCGTGCTGTCGGACACCGGCCTCAAGACGCCCGAGCAGTTCGCCGGCCTGGTTTTGGCGACGCGCGACGGCTATCAGATTCGCCTCGGCGAGGTGGCGCGGGTCGAGAAGGGCGCGCTCGAGACGCGCGGCGAGTTCCGCAGCAACGGCAAGAGCGCCGTGGGCGTCGGCATCGTCAAGCAGTCGGTCGCCAACACGCTGGACGTGGCCAACGCCGCGCGCCAGGAGATCGACCGGCTGAAGGCGGCGATGCCGCCCGAGATCGAGGTGATCCTGTCCTACGACAGCTCGCAGTTCATCTCTCAGTCGATCTACGAGGTCCAGCACGCCCTGCTGATCGCGGTGACCTTGGTCGTGGTGGTGACGTTCATCTTCCTGCGGAATTGGCGGGCGACCCTGATCCCCGCGGTCGCGATCCCCGTGTCGCTGACCGCCGCTTGCACCATCCTGTCGGCCCTGGGCTATTCGATCAACGTCTTGACGCTGCTGGCCGCGGTGCTGGCCATCGGCCTTGTCGTCGACGACGCCATCGTGGTGCTGGAGAACATCCACCGCCGGATCGAGGAGGGCGAGCCGCCGCTGTTGGCGTCGGTCTACGGCGCCAAGCAGATCGGTTTCGCCGTGATCTCCACCACGCTGGTGCTGATCGCGGTGTTCGTGCCGCTGTCGTTCCTCAGCGGCAACACCGGCCGTCTGTTCCGCGAGTTCGGCATCTCGGTGGCCGCGGCGGTGGCGTTCTCGGGGGTGGTGGCGCTCAGCCTCAGTCCGATGATGTGCTCGAAATTCCTGACCGGCCACGACGGAGAGGGCCGCTTGCACCGCGTCACGGAGCCGGTATTCACGGCGATCCATCGCGGCTACGCGTACCTGCTGAGGGGCGCCCTGGCGGCGCCCCTGGTCATGGCGGCGGCGGCCCTGTTCGTCTCGGCCGCGGCGTATTTTCTCTATTTGGCCGTGCCGAAGGAATTCGCGCCGATCGAGGATCGCGGCAACATCTATATCTCGGTCACCTCGCCCGAAGGCGCCAGCTTCGACTACACCAAGCGCCACGCGATGGAGATCGAGAAGCTGGTGGCGCCCTACATGGAGCGCGGCACCGCCCGCCAGGTGATTTCGTTCGTCGCTCCCAGCTTCGGCCGGCCGGGCGATGTCAAGGTCGCCAACATGTTCGTGCGCCTGTCGGCGTGGGACAAGCGCACCGATCCGAAGGACGGCCAGCAGCAGATCGTCAAGGAGCTGCTGCCCAAGCTGAGCCAGATTCCGGGCGTGCGCTCGTTCGCCGTCAGCCCGCCGAGCCTGGGCCAGCCGTTCACCCAGCAGCCGATCCAGGTGGTCGTGGGCGGCAGCACCTACGAGGAGCTGGCGGAGTGGCGCGACATCATGCTGGACCGCCTGCGCGCGCAGCCGCAGATCCAGAACATCACGAGCAATTTCGAGGACACCAAGCCGGAGCTGCGCGTTCACATACGGCGCAACCGCGCCTCGGACCTGGGCGTGTCGATCGAGGACCTCGGGCGCACGCTGGAGACCATGCTGGGCAGCCGGCAGGTCACGCGCTTCATCGACCGGGGCAAGGAATACGACGTCGTCTTGCAGTTGAGTCCCGAAGACCGCATGAAGCCGGACGACCTGAGCAATATTTTCGTGCGGTCCAACACCACCAAGCAGCTCATTCCGATGTCCAATCTGGTGACCGTCACCGAGCGCGGGGGGCCGTCGGACCTGAACCGCGTCGACCGGCTGCGCTCGTTCACGCTGCAAGGCACGCCCGCGCCCGGCACGACCCTGGGCCAGGCGCTCGAGGTCGTCGAGCAGGTGGCCGCCGCATCGCTGCCGTTGCAGGCGCGGCTCAGCTATGCCGGCCAGTCGCGCGAATTCAAGGAATCGAGCGCGGCGCTGTTCGTCGTGTTCGGTCTGGCGATCCTGACCGTTTACCTGGTGCTGGCGGCCCAGTTCGAAAGCTTCATCCACCCCTTCATCATCATGTTGGCGGTGCCGCTGGCGGTGACCGGCGCGCT
>JBQTIS010000190.1:0-2378 GCA_052387895.1 Rhodospirillales bacterium
CGCGCAGCGGCTTCAGGCGGTGGCGCGCCGCGGCGGCCGAGCGCCTGCCGTCGCGCCGGCTGGGTTCGCGCATCCCCGGTTTGGGCGTCCCGGTCCCGGCTGCAGAACCGACGGCACGGCGCTCTTCGGCCACTTGCCGGCGGTAGTCGTCGAGGTCGCCGTCGAACGGCCGGCAGGTGCCCTGGGCCACCAGCCACAGCCGGTCGCACACCGCCGCGATCAGCCGCGGGTCGTGGCTGACCAGCATCACGGCCCCGTCGTAGTCGTTCAGCGCCGCGATCAGCGCGTCGCGCGCCTCGATGTCTAGATGGTTGGTGGGTTCGTCCAGCAGCAGCAGGTGCGGCGCATCGTAGGTGATCAGCGCGAACAGCAGCCGCGCGCGCTCGCCGCCAGACAATTCCTTGATCCTGCGATCGGCGCGATCCTGGCTGAAGCCGAAGCGGCCGAGCTGCGCGCGCAGCGCGGTTTCGGCGCGCCCCGGCATGACCTCGGCCATGTGCTGGTACGCCGTGCACGTAGGCTCGAAGGCGTCGGCCTGGTCCTGGTCGAAATACCCGACGCGCAGCTTCGCCGGCCGCATCACCCGGCCGGTTTGCGACGCCAGGCGCCTGGACAGCAGTTTCAGCAGCGTGGTCTTGCCGTTGCCGTTGGGACCCAAAAGCCCGATGCGGTCGTCCATGTCGATGCGCAGGTCGAGGCGCCGCAGCACCGGCTTGCCGGGCTGGTAGCCGGCCTCCGCCCCTTCCAGCGTCAGAAGCGGCGGGGGCAGGATCTCGGGCTTCGGGAAATCGAAGACGATCTCCCGGTCGCGCGCGATCGCCGCCAGGGGCGCCATGCGCTCCAGCATCTTGATGCGGCTTTGCGCCTGGCGCGCCTTGCTGGCCTTGTAGCGGAAGCGGTCGATGAATTCCTGCATGTGGCGGCGCTGCGCCAGCTGCTTGGAAAGCTCGGCCGCGCGCAGCGCCAGGCGCTCGGCGCGCGCCCGCTCGAAGCGGTCGTAGTCGCCGCGGTACAGCGTCAGCTTGCCGCCGTCGATATGCGCAATCTCCTCAACCACGGCGTTCAGCAGCTCGCGGTCGTGGCTGACCAGGATCAGGGTGCCGGGAAACGACGCCAGGAACGATTCCAGCCACAGCCGCGCTTCCAGGTCCAAATGGTTGCTCGGCTCGTCCAGCAGCAGCAGGTCGGGCGCTGCGAACAGGCAGGCGGCCAGCGCCACGCGCATGCGCCAGCCGCCGGAATACTCTGACAAGCTGCATTGCTGCGCCGCCTGGTCGAACCCCAAGCCGGCCAGGATCGTGGCCGCACGCGCCGGCGCGGCGTCGGCCTGGATCACGGCCAGCCGGTCGTGGATTTCGGCGATGCGCTGCGGCTCGTGCGCGGTCTCGGCCTCATCCAGCAGCGCCGCGCGCTCGGCGTCCGCCGCCAGCACGAAGTCGATCAGGCTCATCGGCCCGTCCGGCGCCTGCTGCGACAGATGCCCCAGCCGCGCGCGCGCGGGCAGGCCGATCCGGCCGCCGTCGGGGTGGAGTTCGCCAAGGATCAGCCGCAGCAAGGTGGACTTGCCGCTGCCGTTGCGGCCGACCAGCCCCACGCGATGCCCGGCGGCCACCGCCAGCGTGGCGCGGTCGAAAATCGCCCGGCCGCCGAAGCGGAAGGTGAGGTCGTTGATGTGCAGCATGGCGGCGGGGTTGATAGCACATTGCCAGGCCGGGGCGGGCCGACTATAAGACCGCACCTTTTCCCTGGAGCCCGCCATGGCCGTCGAGCGCACGCTGTCGATCATCAAGCCGGACGCCACGCGCCGGAACCTGACCGGCAAGATCAACGCCAAGCTGGAACAGGCGGGCCTGCGCATCGTGGCGCAGAAGCGCCTGAAGCTGAGCCGGACCCAGGCGCGCGCGTTCTACGCCGTGCACAAGCAGCGCCCGTTCTACAACGCCCTGGTCGAGTTCATGACCTCGGGACCAGTGGTGGTCCAGGTGCTCGAGGGCGAGAACGCGGTCGCGAAGAACCGCGACGTGATGGGCGCCACCAACCCGGCCAACGCCGCGCCCGGCACGATCCGCAAGGAATTCGCCGAGTCGATCGAGGCGAATTCGGTCCACGGCTCGGACAGCGCGGACAACGCCCGGACCGAGATCGGGTTCTTCTTCGCCGGGACGGAGATCGTCGGCTAGGTGGCGCCGCCGCGCGCGGCTTTGCCGCTCCCTCCCCCGGCTCGCTTTCGCACGCCTCCCTCTCCCCCCGGAAGCGGGGGGGCCCGTCGCGCTAGCGACGGGAGGGTGAGGGAACGCGCCCCTCAGTACAGCCGGTTCTTGTACCCGTCCTCGACGCGGCGGTCGGCTTCCTCGACGGTGATGCCGGGCGGCTTGACC
>JBQTIS010000191.1:0-6100 GCA_052387895.1 Rhodospirillales bacterium
GGCTATTCCTGGTGGCGGCCCTATGCCGGGTTCGGCATCGGCTACGCGCACAACCACTCCGACGTGAAGTACAACGACTTCGCCACGGGCGGCGCCAATACCGTGCGCGAGGAAAGCTTCAACACCAGCAACCTGGCCTGGGCGGTGATGGCCGGCGGCAATTTCGACATCACGCCGAACTGGTACTGGCAAGCCGCCTATCGCTTCATCAACATCGGCACCGCCGAGGCCGGCTACACGCCGGCGGGCGTGAAGCTGGAATCGGACACGGTGTACCGCCACGAACTCAGGCTCGGGTTCGGCTATCGATTCTAGCGGTTGCGTCCGCCCCTCTGCCGGGACCGGGGGCCCCGTGATAGACTCCGGGCCGGTTGGGCGAATCGGGCCTTTTAGGGGGCCTTTCAGTGAAGGATCGTCCGGGATCGGTGCTGCGGCTGACGCAGCCGTTGCGGCTTTGGCTGCAGCGTTTCACGTTCCTTCTGCTGCTGGCGGCGGCGGGGGGACTGATGCTGCTGGGCAAGGCCGATACCGTGATCGTCGAGCGCATGCGCGTGGCCGCCAGCGACGCGCTGGCGCCGGTGCTGGACGCGCTCTCGCGCCCGACCGCGGCGCTGAACGACCTGATCGACGCCGGCCGCAACGTCTACGGCATGACGCTGGAGAACCGGACCTTGCGCGAGGAGAACGCGCGGCTGATGCAGTGGCAGGCCGCGGCGCGCAGGCTCGAGGCCGAGAACGCGGCGCTGAAGGGCGCGATGGGCTTCGCGCCCGAAGCCGCGGCCAGCGAGGTGGCGGCCCGGGTGATCGCCGCGTCGGGCGGGGCCTATGTCCGCAGCGTGCTGGTGGCCGCGGGCGCGCGCCACGGCGTGCGCAAGGGCCAGGCGGCGGTGGCCGGCGCCGGCCTGGCGGGGCGCGTCAACGAGGTGGGCGACCGGTCGGCCCGCGTGCTGCTGATCACCGACCTCAACAGCCGCATTCCGGTCGTGGTGGAAAGCTCGCGCGACCAGGCGATCCTGGTGGGCGACAATTCCGACCGGCCGCGGCTCGACTATCTCAGGCCCAACGCGCGCGTTTCGCCGGGCGAGCGCGTGGTGACCTCGGGGCTCGGCGGCATTTTCCCGCCGGGGATTCCGGTCGGCACCGTGATCGCGTCGGAGGGCGGATTCCGCGTGCAGCCGCCGATCGACTGGGACCGGCTGGAGTTCCTGCGGCTGATGGATTTCGGGCTCGGCGGCCCGGTGCGCGCGCCCGGCGCGGCGGGCGATCCGGGAGGCAGGCCGTGAGCCCGGCGGAAACCGGCGTGCTGGCGCGGCTCGACGCCGCTTCGCGCGCGGCCGCGCCGACTCTTACCGCGCTCGCGCTGATCGTTCTCAGCACGATCCCCCTGCGCCTGCCCGAGTTCGCGTCGATCACGCCCTGGTTCACGCTGATGGCGGTCTATTACTGGACCGTGTACCGGGCCGAGCTGATGCCGGCGCCCGCCGTGTTCGGCATCGGCGTGTTCCAGGACTTGTTGAGCGGCGGGCCGTTCGGGGTCAACGCCTTCGTGCTGCTGCTGGCGCACGGGGCGGTCCTGACGCAGCGCCGCGTGCTGATGCGCCGGCCGTTCTCGCTGAGCTGGCTCGGCTTCGTCGCCGTGGCGCTGATCGGCTTCGCGCTCAACTGGCTGGCGATGACCGCGCTGAACCTGACGGTGTTCGACCCGCGCGCCGCCCTGGTGCAGTACGTGATGACCGTGATGCTGTATCCGCCCGTGGCCTGGCTGTTCGTGGTCGTGAACCGCGCCTGGGTGCGCTAGGGGCCGGGCGATGGCCAGCAAGGACGAAGCCGCCCGCGACCGGCTGTTCACGCGCCGGGCTTTGATTTTGGGCGGGGTGCAGGCCGGGCTGATCTCGGCCCTGATCGGGCGCATCTATTACCTCCAGGTGGTGGAATCGCGCCGCTTCCGCACGATGGCCGAGGACAACCGGGTGAGCCTGCGCCTGCTGCCGCCGCAGCGCGGGCGCGTGCTGGACCGCTTCGGCGAGCCGATGGCGGTGAACCGCCAGAACTACCGCGTGATGCTGAACGCCGAGCAAGCGCCGAACGCCGAGGCGGTGCTGGCGGCGCTGGGCGAGATCGTTCCGATCGCCGAGGGGGACCGCCGGCGCATCCTGCGCGAAATCCGCCGGCGCCGCGCCTTCGTGCCGGTGACCGTGCGCGAGAACCTGAGCTGGAACGAGGTGGCGCGGATCGAGATCAACGCGCCCGACCTGCCGGGGGTGTCGATCGAGGCCGGCCACACGCGCTTCTATCCCTTCGGGCCCGCCGCCAGCCATCTCGTCGGCTACGTGTCGGCGGTGGCCGAGAACGAGCTGGCCGGCGACCCGATGCTGGAGCTGCCGGGCTTCCGCACCGGCAAGAGCGGCGTCGAGAAAGCGCACGACGTTCCCTTGCGCGGCCGCGCCGGGCGCTCGCGCATCGAGGTCAACGCCGTGGGTCGCGTGGTGCGCGAGCTCGACCGCCAGGAAGGCGTGCCGGGCAGCGAGGTGTCGTTGACCGTCGACATGGGCCTGCAATCCTACGTCACCCGGCGCCTGGGCGACGATTCCGGCGCCGCCGTGGTGATGGACGTGCATTCCGGCGAGGTGCTGGCGATGGTCTCGGTGCCGGCCTTCGACCCGAACCCGTTCACCACCGGCATCAGCGCGCGCGACTGGGACGAACTGCTGCGCGACGAACGCACGCCGCTGATCAACAAGGCCGTGGCGGGCCAATACGCGCCCGGCTCGACCTTCAAGCCGGTGGTGGCGCTGGCGGCGCTGGCGGCGGGCGCGATCACGCCCGACCAGCGCGTGGTGTGCGAGGGCCACCTGGATTTCGGCGACAGCCGCTTCCATTGCTGGAAGAAGGAAGGCCACGGCGCCATGAACCTGCACGACGCGCTGACGCAGAGCTGCGACGTGTACTTCTACGAGGCCGCGCGGCGCTGCGGCATCGACCGCATCGCGGCGATGGCCAACGCGCTGGGCATGGGCGAGCGCACCGGCCTGGATCTTCCCGGCGAGAGGGCGGGCCTGATGCCGACGCGCGACTGGAAGCTCAAGGCCACCGGCGTGCCCTGGCAGCAGGGGGAAACGCTGGTCAGCGGCATCGGCCAGGGCAACGTGCTGTCCACGCCGTTGCAGCTCGCGGTCATGGCCGCGCGCATCGTCAACGGCGGCGTGGCGGTGAAGCCGCGGCTGACGCGCGAGCTGTTCGGGCGCGACGGCGGGTTCGTGCCGCGCCAGGCCGAGTTCGCCGGCGTGGGCGTGGCGCGGCCGCATCTCGACCGCGTGGTGCGCGGATTGGACGCGGTCAGCAACAGCCCGCGCGGCACCGCGTTCAAGGCGCGCATCGAGCAGCCGGGCATGGCGATGGGCGGCAAGACCGGCACCTCGCAGGTCAGGCGCATCACGCTGAGCGAACGCGAGGCCGGGCTGGTGAAGCCCGCCGACCGGCCATGGAAGGAGCGCGACCACGCGCTGTTCATAGGCTTCGCGCCGGTCGCGGCGCCGCGCTACGCCGTGGCGGTGGTGATCGAACATGGCGGCGGCGGCGGCGCGGTCGCGGCGCCGGCGGCGCGCGACATCCTGCTGGAAACGCAGCGCCGCGACCCGTCGCGCCAGCGCCCGCCGCCCGGCCAGCGCCTGGCCGCGGGCGAGAGGAGCTGAGATATGGCCGCACGGCGTGCGCGCGGCCTGAACGCGATGCAGCTGACGCTCGCCGACAAGGCCTGGCGCATCAACTGGATATTGGTGGCGCTGCTGTGCCTGATCGCCGCCATCGGCGCGCTGATGCTGTATTCCGCCGGCAACGGCAGCTTGCAGCCGTGGTCGCAGCGCCATTTCCTGCGGTTCCTCGCGGCGCTGGGCGTGATGATGGCGGTGGCGCTGGTCGATATCCGGGTGTGGCTGAGGTTGGCCTATCCCGCTTACGCGCTGGGCCTCGTGCTGCTGATCGCGGTCGAGGCGGCGGGCATGGTGGGCATGGGCGCGCAGCGCTGGCTCGACCTCGGCATCATCCAGATCCAACCCTCCGAGGTCATGAAGATCGCGCTGGTGCTGGCGCTGGCGCGGTATTTCCACGGGCTCAACGCCGACGAGATCGGCCGTGCGATGTATATCGTGCCGCCCGCGCTGATGGTTCTGGCGCCGGCGGCGCTGGTGATGCGCCAGCCCGATCTGGGCACCGCGGCGCTGATGCTGCTGGGGGGCGGGGCGCTGTTCTTCGTCGCCGGGGTGCGGCTGTGGAAGTTCGCGCGGGCGGGCGCGGCCGGGCTGGCCGCGCTGCCGGTGGCCTGGGCGCTGCTGCGCGAATACCAGCGCAACCGCATCTTGACCTTCCTCGATCCCGAGCGCGACCCGCTGGGCGCCGGTTACCACATCCTGCAATCCAAGATCGCGCTGGGGTCGGGTGGGATGTTCGGCAAGGGGTTTCTCGACGGCACGCAGAGCCACCTGAACTTCCTGCCGGAGAAGCAGACCGACTTCATCTTCACCATGCTGGCCGAGGAGCTGGGCATGGTGGGGTGCCTGGTGCTGCTGGGCCTTTACGCGCTGACGCTCATGATCGCCTTCGCCATCGCCATGCGCAGCCAAAGCCTGTTCGGCCGGATGCTGGGCATGGGCGTCGGCACGATTTTCTTCCTCTACGTCTTCATCAACGTGGCGATGGTGACCGGCCTGATTCCGGTGGTCGGCGTGCCGCTGCCGCTGGTATCCTATGGCGGCACGGCGATGCTGTCGGTGATGATCGGCATGGGCCTGTTGATGGGCGTCGACATCCACCGCGACATGCGGATCGGCCGCCACGGCGAGGCGATCACGAGCTGACGGACCCGGACGGCCGGATTTCCCTCAAACCCCGGATTCCCCTCAACCCAAGGACAGCAGGCAGTAATGTTCACCACCCGCCCGGAGATCGTCGGCACCCACGGCGTCGTCGCCTCGACCCACTGGATCGCCTCGCAGGTCGGCATGGCGATGCTCGAGCGCGGCGGCAACGCCTTCGACGCCGCGGTGGCCGCGGGCTTCACGCTGGAAGTGGTCGAGCCGCACCTCAACGGCCCGGGCGGCGACATGCCGGCGCTGATCCATGCCGCGCGCGAGAACCGCGTGCGCGTGATCTGCGGCCAGGGGGTGACGCCGGAAGCCGCGACGATCGAGCGCGTGCGCGCGATGGGGCTGGACCTGATTCCCGGCACCGGGCTGCTGCCGGCCGTGGTGCCGGGCGCGGTCGACGCCTGGCTGATGATGCTTCAGGACCACGGCACCATGAGCCTGATCGAGGTGCTGACGCCGGCGATCCTCTATGCCCGCAACGGCTTTCCGGTGATGCCGCGGATCGAGGAGACGCTGGGCCAGGTGGCCGAGATGTTCCGGCAGGAATGGCCGAGCTCGGCCGAGCTGTGGCTTAAGGACGGCAAACCGCCGGCGGCCGGGACGATGATCCGCAACCCCGTGCTGGCCGACACCTTCGCGCGGCTGGCGGCGGCGGCCGAGGGCGGCGGGCGCACGCGCGAGCAGCGCATCGGCGAGGCCCGGCGCGCCTGGCGCGAGGGCTTCGTGGCCGAGGCGATCGACCGATTCTGCCGCGACAACGAGGTGATGGACGCCTCGGGAAGCCGCCATCGCGGCCTGTTGACCGGCCAGGACATGGCGCGCTGGCGCCCGAGCTACGAGGCGCCGCTGACCCTCGACTATCACCGCTACACCGTCTGCAAGTGCGGGCCATGGAGCCAGGGCCCATCGATGCTGCAGACCCTGGCGCTGCTCAGGGGTTTCGACCTTGGCGCGATGGACCCGCTGGGCGCCGAGTTCGTCCATGCCGTGACCGAAAGCTTCAAGCTGGCCTTCGCCGACCGCGAGGCGTTCTACGGCGATCCCAATTTCGTCGAGGTGCCGCTGGAGCGGCTGCTCTCGGCGGAGTATGCCGACGAGCGGCGCACGCTGATCGGCCGCGAGGCCTCGCGCGAGCTGCGGCCGGGCTCGATCCCCGGCCATGGCGGGCCGGTGCTGCAAGGCGCCGCGGCGGCGGCCGGCCTTACCGGCCACGGCGCCCCGGCCGGGGGCGCGCCCCC
>JBQTIS010000192.1:0-3451 GCA_052387895.1 Rhodospirillales bacterium
GGCCACCGTGCCCAGCGCCACCAGGTCCCGCCATTGCCTAAGGTCCGGCTCGGGCCGCTTGTCCGAGTACCACCCCGCCGCGCGCAACGCGCGGTTCAGGCCCACGGCCAGCAGGAACGCCACCCCCACCGCCGCGAGCTGGCAGTGCGGCGAGGTCTCGTCCAGGCGGTTGGGATTGATCACCGCGACGGCCGGCGGCAGGGACGGTTCGCCCACGTGATGATCCACCACCACCACGTCCAGCCCGGCTTGCCTGGCCGCGCTTAGCGGCTCGTGCGCGGTGATGCCGCAATCCACGGTCACGGCCACGGCGGCGCCCTCTTGTTTCAGCTTCAGCAGCGCCGGCGCGTTGGGGCCGTAGCCCTCTTTCATGCGGTCGGGGATATAGACGTTGAGCCTGCCGCCGGCGGCCCGGAAGAACCGCGCCAGCAGCGCCGACGAGGTGGCGCCATCCACGTCGTAGTCGCCGAACACCGCCACGGTCTCGCCCGTCGTCACGGCGCGCACGAGCCGCGCGACCGCCACGTCCATGTCCTTCAGGTGCGACGGGTCGGGCAGCAGGCCGCGCAGGGTCGGATGGAGATAGGATTGCGCCTGGTCCAGCCCCACTCCGCGCCCCGCCAGCACGCGCCCCACCACCTCGGGCAAATCGAACCGCTCCGCCAGCGCCAGCGCGATGCGGTCGTCGCACGGCCGCGCGCGCCACATCCGCCCGGTCAGCGATCGCTCGACGCCGAGATAGGGCGCGGGCGCGCTCATGGCCGCGCCCACTGCTTCATCCTACCAGCTTCTTGCGCTGGAAGTTGTGGCGCGTCTCGATCAGCCGGACCGTGCCGGTCGAGGAGCGCATGACCAGCGAGTGCGTGCTGGCCCCGCCGGCGAAGCGCCGCACGCCCTTCAGCATGGCGCCGTCGGTCACCCCGGTGCAGGCGAACATCACGTCGCCCGCCGCCAGCTCTTCCAGCCCATATTTGCGGTTCAAGTCGGCGATGCCGAGCCGCCGCGCCCGGCCTTTTTCGTCGTCGTTGCGGAACACAAGCCGCCCCTGCATCTGCCCGCCGATGCAGCGCAAGGCGGCGGCCGCCAGCACGCCCTCGGGCGCGCCGCCGCTGACCATGTAGATGTCCACGCCGCTGTCGGGCGTCGAGGTGGCGATGGCGCCGGCCACATCGCCGTCGGAGATCAGCCGGATGCGCGCGCCCGCCTCGCGCGACTTGGCGATCAGTTCGCCGTGGCGCGGCCGGTCCAAGATGCAGGCCACCACGTCGCCCACGTCCAGTTTCTTCGCCTTGGCCAGGTTCTTGAGGTTCTCCCTGGGCGCCGCGTCGAGATCGACCACGCCGTCGGGTAATCCCCCGCCTATCGCAATCTTGTCCATGTACACGTCGGGCGCGTTCAGGAACTTGCCGCGCTCGGCGAAAGCGATCACCGCCAGCGCGTTGGCGCCGCCCCTGGCGGTGATGGTGGTGCCTTCCAGCGGGTCCAGCGCGATATCGTAGGCAGGCCCTCCGGAGCCGACCTTCTCGCCGATATAGAGCATCGGCGCCTCGTCGCGCTCGCCCTCGCCGATCACCACCACGCCGTCGATCTGCAGCACGTTGAGCGCCGCGCGCATGGCGTCCACCGCGGCCTGGTCGGCGGCCTTTTCGTCGCCGCGCCCCATCAGCCGCGAGGCGGCCAGCGCCGCCGCCTCGGTCACGCGCACGGCCTCCAGCGCCAGGTTGCGGTCGCTGATAGTGTTCGGCTTCAGGCCCAACGATTCCTTCCCCACTTACTTTCCCTCCGACGGCTCGATGCGGATCACGCGCGGCGGCTCCATCACCGTATCCAGATCGCCGATCCGCGCCAAGGCGCGGAACATGCCCGCCTCCTCGGTGTCGTGGGTGATCAGCACCACCGGCACCGCCTGTTCCAGCGCCCGACCGCGCTGCAGCATCGATTCCAGCGACACCCCTTCGTCGCGCAGGGCGGCGGTCACGTCGGCGATCACGCCGGGCCGGTCCTTGACCATCAGGCGGATGTAATAGGCGCCGCGATGCCGCGCCATCGGCGCGGCAGGAATTTTCTTCAGCTTCGCCGCGGGCACCGAGAAGGCTACGGGCGGCCGTCCGCGCGCGATGTCGATCAGATCGGCCGCTACCGCCGAGGCCGTGGGACCAGCCCCCGCGCCGCGGCCCTGGAACAGCGCCGTGCCCACAAAATCGCCTTCCACGACGACGGCGTTGAACACGCCCTCGGTATGCGCGATCGGAGAATCCAGCGGCACCATGGCGGGCGTCACGCGCTGCTCGAGGCCGTGCTCGGTCATGCGGGCGTGGCCGATCAGCTTGATGCGGTAGCCCAGCTCGCCGGCGAAATCGATGTCCTGGGCCGAGACATGGCGGATGCCCTCGACGTGCACGCCCTTCAGGTCCACCTCCGCGCCATAGGCCAGCGCCGCCAGCAGAGCCAGCTTGTGCGCGGCGTCGATGCCGTCGACGTCGGTCGCGGGGTCGAGCTCGGCGTAGCCCAGCTTCTGCGCCTCGGCCAGCACGTCGGCGAATTCGCGCTTCTTCTCGCGCATGGTCGTCAGGATGTAGTTGCAGGTGCCGTTGAGGATGCCATAGACGCGCGCCACCCGGTTGCCGGCGAGGCCCTCGCGCAAGGCTTTCACGATCGGAATGCCGCCGGCGACGGCCGCTTCGAACGCCAGCGCCACACCTTTGGCCTCGGCCGCGCGCGCCAGCGCCACGCCGTGCACCGCCAGCAGCGCCTTGTTGGCGGTCACCACCGGCTTGCCCGCGGCGATCGCCGCCTCGCACAGTTTCTTCGCCGGCCCGTCGGACCCGCCGATCAGTTCGACCACCACGTCGACGTTGGGATCGCCGGCAAGCGCGCCCGCGTCGGCGTGCCAGCGCGCGGATGCCAGGTCGGCGCCGCGGTTCTTGGCGCGGTCGCGCGCCGACACTGCGGTGACGACGATGCGCTTGCCGCAGCGCTGCTCCAACAGTTCGGCCTGGGCTTGCAGAAGCCTCAGAACCCCGCCGCCGACCGTTCCCAGTCCGGCGATGCCGACCCGCAGATCCCCCATCGCCCCCGGCCCTTCGCGGCGGCGGTCAGTTGCCGACGGCGCGCAGCCGCGTGGCGGCGCGGCCGGGGTCGGCGTTGGCGAGGAACTGCTTGATGTTGCGCGCGGCCTGGCGGATGCGGTGCTCGTTCTCGACCAGGGCGATGCGCACGTGCCCGTCGCCGTATTCGCCGAAGCCGATGCCCGGCGACACCGCCACCTTGGCTTCGCTCAGCAGCAGCTTGGAGAACTCCAGCGACCCCAGCCCCGTTAACACCGGCGGGATCGGCGCCCAGGCGAACATGCTGGCGGGCGGGGGCGGCACCAGCCCGCCCCCCCCCGCCAGCCCGGAGGTCAGCCCGTCGCGGCGCTGGTTGTAGCGGGTTCGGGTTTACGCGACGCAGC
>JBQTIS010000193.1:0-4599 GCA_052387895.1 Rhodospirillales bacterium
GTCCCGCGGTCACGTTCAAGACGATGCCGAACTGGATCACCTCGGCGAGTGGCATCTTGAACGTCCCGGCCGCGTAGATGCCGCCGAAGGCGAACAGCGTCACCAAGCCATCGGCGTAGATCATCTGCGCCAGCAGGAACAGGGCGATGGCGCGGTGGCGGCGGGCCTCGCGCAACGTGGCGGCGAGCGCGCGCAGCCCCTCGCGCACCGCCGCCGCCATGGGCGTGGCGCCCGCGCGACGCTCCCGCACCATAAGGAACAGCGGCAGGGCGAAAACCGCAAACCACAGCGCCACGACAAGCGCGGTGACGCGCACATTGGCGGCCTCGTCCTTGCCGACGCCGAACCAGGGCGCGTCGGTCTGGATAAAGCCGATCAGGCACAAGATCAGGCAGCCGAGTCCCCCGGCATAGCCCAGGCCCCAGCCCCAGCCCGACCAGCGCCCGACCGCCTCGCGCGGCGCCAGGTCGGGTAGCATGGCATTGTAGAACACGCACGCCAGCTCGAAGCCCAGCGTCGCCAGCGCCGCCAGCGCCAGGGCCGGCAGGACGTAATCGGGCGCGGGCCGAACGAACCACAGCAGCGCCGTGGCGCCGACGCAGAGGGCGGTGAAGGCGCCGAGCCACGGCTTGCGGCGCCCGCCACGGTCGGCGATGGCGCCCAGGACCGGCGACAGCACGGCCACGCCGAGCGCGGCCAGGCTCTGCGCCCGGCTCCATTGCGCGGTGCCGAGTTCGGGGCTGGCGGCCACGGCTTGCGTGAAATAGGTCGCGAACACGAAGGTGGTGACGACCGTGGGAAACGCCGAATTGGCCCAGTCGTAAAGACACCAGGCGATCAGGTCGCGGGTCGCGGCGCGCGGCGCGGTTTGCGGCGGGGCAGGGGTCATCCGGCGATCCGGCCGGCATCATGCGCCGGCCGCCGCACACAGGCCAGCGTCCAGTAGCCCGGGCCCGATCCGCCTTAAAACCGCCAAAGAGGCGGGACAGCATCGGCCATAGGGGACCCCTGCCGATCGCCCTTCCGGGAGATGCCCTCGATGAAGCCATTCCGATTTGCGCTGGCCGCGCTCGCGTTCGCCGGCGCCGCCTTTTCCGCGTCGGCCCAAACCCCGCCCGCCCCTTCGGCCATCCTCGACTTGAAGCGCGTGCTGCTGTCCACCGGCGGCATCGGCTATTTCGAGTATGAGGCAGCGGTCGAGGGCGACGCGCAGCTGCCCCTGTCCGTGCGTCTGGACCAGGTCGATGACGTGCTGAAAAGCATCATCGTGTTCGACGATCGGGGCGGGGTGGGCGGCATCGCGCTGCCAGGCCGCGAGCCCTTGTCCGAGGCGTTCCGCGACCTCCCCTTCGCCCAGGCCGACCTCGACTCGCCCGACGGCCTGCTGAACGCGCTGCGCGGCGCCGAGGTAATCGTCGGCGGCGCGCGCCAGGCGACCGGCCGCATCCTCAAGGCGATTCCCGAGACCGCGAAGCTGCCGAACGACGGCGGCGAGATCGTGCGTCATCGCGTCACGCTGATGGCGGCCGACGGCATGCGCCAGTTCGTGCTGGAAGAGGCGGAATCGGTGAAATTCGCCGATCCCGCGGTGCAGCGCCAGGTCGATGCGGCGCTGGCGGCGATCGCGCGCCACCGCGTGCAGGACCGCCGGACGCTGACCATCCAGGCGCGCGGAACCGGCAAGCGCACCGTGCGCGTAGGCTACGTGGTTGCCGCGCCGCTGTGGAAGGCGTCGTACCGCCTCAGCGCGGCCGAGGGTGCGGCCAAAGGCTTGCTTCAGGGCTGGGCCATCGTCGAGAACCTGAGCGGCCGCGACTGGAAGGGCGTCGAGCTGACGCTGGTTTCGGGCAATCCGGTCACCTTCCGCCAGCAGCTCTATTCCGCCTATTTCGTCAACCGCCCGGAAGTGCCGGTCGAGGTGGCGGGGCGCGTGCTGCCGCCGGCCGATCAAGGCAGCCTGGGCACGGCGCAGATGAAAGCCGCGGCGCCCGAAGGCGCGCGCCGCGCCATGGCGCCCCCGTCGCCCGCGCCGATGCCGGCGATGCGCGATGCGCCCTACGCCGCCGCCATCGCCGCGCCGGCGCGCCCGGCCGCGCAGGCCGAGCTCGCGGTCGGCGAAACGCAAGAGGCCGCCACCCAGGTGCTGTTCACCGCGCCCCAGCCGGTTTCGCTCGCCGCCGGCGAAACCCTGGCGCTGCCGATCGTCGCGCGCGACGTGCCGGTGCAGCGCGTGGCGCTGTACCAGCCGCACGTCAACGCCGCCAATCCGCTGGCCGCGGTCGAGGTGGCCAACGACACCGGCGCCGGGCTGCCGCCGGGGGCGCTGACGCTGTACGAGCGCGGGAAGGCGGGCTCGGTCTATGTCGGCGACGCGCGGCTCGGCGCGTTTCCCGCCGGCGAGAAGCGGCTCTTGAGCTTCGCGGTGGACCTGAAGATCGCGGTCGAGCGCGAGACCAAGGCGCGCGAGGCGGTGGCCCAGGCGAAGATCTCGCGCGGCGTGCTGACGCTTTCCTACCGCGACGAGCAGACCACGCTTTACCGCATCAAGGCCCCGGCCAACGAGGACCGGGTGCTGCTGATCGAACAGCCGCGCCTGGCGGACTGGCAGCTCGCGGCGCCGAAGCCGGCCGATGCTGAGCTCACGCGCGGGCATTACCGCATCCGTCAGGCCCTGGCCAGGGGCGGCGCGACCGCGCTCGAAGTCGTGGTTCAGCGCCCGCGGCTCAACGCCGTGCAGCTCGCGGGGCAATCGCGCCAGGCGCTGCTCGCCTACGCCCGGACCGGCGGCATCGACCCCAAGGCGGCCGCGGCGCTGGAGCGGCTGGCGGCGCTACAGGGCGAGGTCGACCGGCTCGACCGCCTGGCCAAGGAGGCCGAGGCCGAGCGCGACGGCATCGCCAAGGACCAGGACCGGCTGCGCCAGAACCTCCAGAGCGTGCCGGCCGGCGGCGATCTGGCGAAGCGCTACCTCGAAACGATGAAGAAGCAGGAAGACCGCATCGATCAACTGCGCTTGGCCCAGGACGATGCCAAGGCCAAACTCAAGGCCGCGCGCGACGCGCTGGCCGACGCGATCCAAAAGACCGAGATCTGACGAAACGGCGTGGCTGTCCGGCGCGACGCGCGCTGGCGGCCCCGCCGCTCCGCCCGTAGTCTACATGGCGGCCGTAACGGAGAGCGCCATGTGGTCCGACCGACGCATTCTCGATCTCTTGGGCATCGAACATCCGATCATCCAGGCGCCGATGGCCGGCTGCCAGTCGGCGGAACTCGCGATCGCCGTGTCCGAAGCCGGCGGCCTCGGCTCGCTGCCTTGCGCGCTGCTCGGTTTCGATCAGGTGCGCGCGGAAATGGACATTTTCCGCCAGCGCACGGCGAAGCCCCTCAACGTCAATTTCTTCTGCCACGGTCCGCCCGCGCCCGACGCGGCGCGCGAGGCGGCGTGGAGGAAGCGCCTGGGGGCCTATTACGCCGAGTTCGGCATCGATCCGGCCGCGATTCCCGCCGGCCCCGGCCGCGCGCCGTTCGACGAGAAGCTGTGCGAGCTGATGCTGGAAAAGAAGCCGGCGGTCTTAAGCTTCCATTTCGGCCTGCCGGGGAAAAAGCTGCTGGAGCGCGCGCGGTCTTGCGGCGCGAAGATACTGTCCTCGGCCACGACCGTGGAAGAGGCGCGCTGGCTGGAGGGCGAGGGCTGCGACGCGGTCATCGCCCAAGGCAACGAGGCGGGCGGGCATCGCGGCATTTTCCTGTCCGACGATATAGCTAGCCAGCCCGGAACCTTCGCCCTGGTGCCGCAAGTGGCGGACGCGGTGAAGGTTCCCGTGATCGCGGCCGGCGGCATCGCCGACGCGCGCGGCGTGGCGGCGGCGCTGATGCTGGGCGCTTCCGCCGCGCAGGTGGGAACCGCCTATCTGCTGTGCCCCGAGGCCGGGACCAGCGCCGTGCATCGCGCGGCGCTGAAATCGGCGCGCGACGACCGCACGGTGCTGACCAACCTGTTCACCGGCCGCCCGGCGCGCGGGCTCTTGAACCGGATCATGCGCGAGGCGGGCCCGATGAACGCCGACGCGCCGAAATTTCCGCTCGCCACGGGCGCCATCGCTCCCTTGCGCGCCAAAGCCGAGGCCAAGGGCTCGGGCGACTTCTCGCCGCTCTGGGCGGGCCAGGCGGCCGCGCTGGCGTGCGAAATGCCGGCCGGGGAGCTGACGCGGAAATTGGCGGCGGGAGCGGCGGAACGGCTAAGAGCGTTGGGGAGGTAACGACTCCTGTCCAGCCCCAATTCCATTTCCGTCATGGCCACCCCCGGACTTGATCCGGGGGTTGTCCCGGCCATCCGCATCCTTCCCAGCGACAAGCTGTCGGCGCCTGACGATGTGGATGCCCGGGAACAAGTCCACGGCTGTCCGGTCGAGTCGTTCTCTCGTTCCGCCAACGCCAATGCCGACGCGGTTATCGGTCGATCGGCCTCGGGCAGGACTCGCTCTCGCTCATCCCAAAGCCGTCATGCGCGCCCCCGGACTCGATCCGGGGGTTGTCCCGCGCATCCACGTCGCGGCGGCGGCAAATCGCGGGCGAGAGGGTCGAGCCTTGGTTCGGAAA
>JBQTIS010000194.1:0-3503 GCA_052387895.1 Rhodospirillales bacterium
CGTTCCTTTCCGCCACGCAGGACATCGTGATCGACGCGATCCGCATCGAGATTCTCAGGCCCGAGCAGCAGGGCCTGGGCGCGGCGGCGACGCAGTGGGGCTATCGCGGCGGCATGCTGGCGAGCGGCGCCGGCGCGCTTTATGCCGCCGCGTTCGGCGGCTGGGCGCTGGCGTTCACCGCCATGGCGGCGCTGATGGCCGTGGGCATGGCGGCGGTCCTGTGGATAGACGAGCCCGCGGCGCCGCAAGACGCGCTCGAGCCCCTGCCCGGCCGGACCGCGGCCGAGCGCGCGCGGGCCTGGTTCGCGGGCGCGGTTCTGGGCCCGTTCAAGGACATCCTGGCGCGCGAGGGCTGGCTTTTGATCCTCGTCGTCGTGGTGCTGTACAAGTTCGGCGACGCGCTGGCCGGCGTGATGACCAGCCCGTTCTACATTCAGACCGGCTTCAGCAAGATCGAGATCGCCAACGTCAGCAAGATTTTCGGCGTGGCGGCGACGCTCGCGGGCGTGGCCGCGGGCGGGGCGCTGGTCTATCGCGCCGGCATCTATCGCGGGCTGTTGATCGCCGGCGTGCTGCAAATGCTGTCGAACCTGATGTACGCGGCCCTGGCGCTGGCCGGCCGCGACCTGGCGATGCTGACCGCCACCATCGGCATCGAGAATTTCACCGGCGGAATGGGCTCGGCCGCGTTCGTGGCCTATCTGTCCTTGCTGTGCAACGCGCGCTTCACCGCCACGCAATACGCGCTGCTGTCGGCGCTGGCGGCCGTGCCGCAGCGCGTGCTGTCGGCCGGGGGCGGCGTGTTGGCCGAGGCCATGGGCTGGGTTTCGTTCTTCGTGCTCAGCACCTTCGCCGCGCTTCCCGGCCTGGTGCTGCTGGCGGTGCTGATGCGGCGCTATCCGCTGGCGGCGAAAAGTTGAGCCGCCGTCACTGCGACCGGCGCAGCCCTTGCCCGGCGCGCGAGCGCAGCCTGACCGGCTTCAACAAAAGCTCGGCCGGTATTCCCAGATTGCGGTGCAGACGCCAAGCCATGTCCATTGTGAGGCGGCGGCGGCGATTCAAGATATCCGCCACCCTGGCGCGCGTGCCGATGAAGCGTTCGAGGTCCTTTCTCGAAAGGCCCCTGCGCTCCATGGCGAAGGCTATCGCATCCACCGGATCCGGCGGATCGATGGGCCAATGCTTGGCCTCATACGCCTCGACGAGCGTCACCAGTACGTCCAGCCGGTCCGCCGCCGCGCTGCCGGCTCTGGCATCCCATAGCCGACCGATCGCCGCCAGCGCCTCATCGTAGTCGGCTTCGCTACGCAGGGGACGGAGACGCTTCATACGGTCCTCGCGTCTATCTTGTCGTAGTCCGAGTGACTGCCGACGAATCGCACGAACATCAGCCGTTTGTCGTATCGAACCAAAGCCACAAGTCGGTATTTGTTTCCGGCGATGTTGAACACCACCCTGCCGTCGCCGACGAAGCTTGCACTCCGATACTGCCGCTTGATCGCGATTGAGGAGCTCCAGTCGGTGGCGCTGGCAATCGCGTACCAATCGCGCAGCGGCTTCTCGGCATCCCTGTGCTCTTCCCAGAATCGCCTGAGCGTCCGCTTGGCGATTACGCGCATCGCCATTCCTACCATGTTTCCATATTGGAAACAACGATTAAGTCGCAGCCAACGATGAGAGCGCGCGCCTGACCGCCTCGACCGGAATCCGGTCCATGGTCTCGCCGCCGAAGTCCTGCGCGCGCAGTACGGCAAGGCGCGGGCACAGCGGCGCGAACTTCGCCGCCGACGTGGGGCCGAACAGCGAGACCAGCGGAACGTCGCCCGCCGCCAGCATGTGGCCGCCGCCGCTGTCGTTGGCGACCGCGGCCTTCATCCGCCGGGCGAGCGCGATGGTGAGCATGGGCGTGACGGCGGCGCCCCGCCGGGCGGCGTCTTGCAGCGGCAGCACCGCGCCCGCGACGGCGCGGCAGGCCTCGATCCATTCCGTCTCGCCGGGGCCGAGAACGAACGCGGGCGCGGAGCCGCCCGCCGCCAGTTCCTTGGCGAGCGCGAGGTAGTTGGCCAAGGGCCAGCATTTCGCGCGCGCGCCCGCCCCGGGCGCGAGGCCGACATAAGCCGGCCCGGGCGGCAGCAGCGCTTCGGCCGCGCGCTCGTCCGCCGCGTCGAGAACCAGCGGCGCGCTGGGATCGGCCGGCCGGCCCGAGGCGACCTCGACCAGGTCGAGCATCTGGCGCACCATCCCCGCGGGCTTGCGATGGGGCAGCCGGGGCCTGGCGTCGGACAAAAGGAACCCCGCCGCGCCCGAAACGAATCGTCCATGCACGATGCGCCGGACGATCAGCGTGGTCGGCACCCGGCGCTGGGTGTCGATCACCAGATCGAAGCGCCGCCCTGCCAGGGGACGCGCCGACCACAGCTCGCCCGGCCGCGAGCCGATGCCGGCGTCCTCGAGCGTTTCGTCGATCAGGCCGCGCGCGAGCGGCCCCAGTTCATGCGCGAAGGCGCTGCGGCCCTTGCCGGCGAGCCAAGTGACCCGCGCGCCGGGAAACGCCCGGCGCAGCGCGCGCAGGAACGGCAGCTTCATCAGCCCGTCGCCGAAGGCGTCGAGCCCGACATAGACGCAGACGGTCGCGGGGGCTTCCATGCCGGCGCTGATGTAGCACCAAACCGCGCGGTCGAGCCACAGCGCGGCCGCGCGTGGCCGCCGACGGCTTGACCCGTCGCCCGCCGCCCCCGAAGATCGGCGCCCGAGGGCCGTCCGCGCGCTGGCGGCGCCTTTTTGGGGGACCCGTCCATGGCCGCGAAGAAGATCGCCGCGGGCGATTTGCGACTGCCGCAATTCAAGGCGCCGCCCGCCGCGGCCAAGGTCTATCCGTTCGATTTTTCCTCGCACAAGCGCGCGGGGCAGGCGCTGAAGTTCGGCCTGTCGATCGCCGACCCGGCCTTCAACATTTTCGTCCTGGGCGAGAACCGCAGCGGCCGCGTGACCGCGACCTTCAGCTACTTGCAGAGCATGGCCGAGAAGCGCCCGCCCGCGAACGACTGGCTGTACCTGTTCAATTTTACCCGGCCCCACAAGCCCAAGCCCTATTGCATGATGCGCGGGGCCGGCCGCGAGTTCCGCGACAGGGTGGCGGCGCTGATTCCGGCCTTCCGCCAACAACTGCACAGCGCGTTCGAGGGGCCGGAATACACAGCCAAGCTGCAAGGCGCCGGCGCCATGCTGCGGGAGCGTTTCGAGCGGGCCTCGGCCGAGCTCAACGAACAGGCGAGCGCGCAGGGCCTGCGCATCCAGCAGACGGAGCATGGCGTCGGCATCGTTGCCGTGGACGCGGCGGGGAATCCGCGGCCTTGGGACGGGCTTTCGCCCGAGGAGCAGGAGAAGCTGACGCGCGCCGCCAAGGAGATCGGCGAGAAGATGCGGGGCATCGCCGCCGAGGCCGAGGCGCGCGAGCACGGCGGCTGGGGGGAGCTGCAGGTCGGGGGGCGCGACGGCTGCTC
>JBQTIS010000195.1:0-8964 GCA_052387895.1 Rhodospirillales bacterium
GGATCGACGAGCCGGACCTGCTGCGCCACACGCCCGTGGGGGGCCCGACGGTTCTGCTTCGGCGCGGCGGCGAGGGGCTCGATGAAACCGCCCGCGCCGCGTCGCGCCTGCCCAGCGGCCACGCCGAAGGGACCATCGAGGCGTTCGCCACGCTCTACCGCGACCTCGCCGACGCGATCGCCGGGACCGGCGGAACCGCGCTCTATCCCACCATCGACGACGGCGTCGCGGGCGCGGCCTTCATCGAAACCTGCGCCCGGTCGGTGGCCGGGGGCGGCGCATGGGCGCGGATGCCGGCATAAATCACGCGGCGCGGCCGCGGCGCTCCAGCCAGTCGTCCAGCGCGGCCGCCGCCTGGGGCGCCGCGTGCAATCCCAGCTTCGAGCGCCGCCACAGCATGTCCTCGGCGGTCTGTGCCCACTCATGGGCCGCCAGATACTCGGCCTCGCGCTCGTAAAGCCCGGCGCCGCCGGCTTGAACCAACTCCCGCCCCAGTCCGGCAATGCTCTCGGCGCCGCCCAGCACGCGCTCGATCCGGCTGCCATAGGCGCGGGCCAGGCGCAGCGCCAGCGCCGGGGGCAGGAACGCATGGCGGCGCTGCACCTCGGCAAGGAACGCCTGGAATGTCGCCGTTCCGATATCGCCGCCCGGCAGCGCCGCGCGCGAGGTCCAGGCGGGCTTCATGGCGGGCAGGTGCGCTTCGAGCTTCTCCAGCGCGTGCTCGGCCAGACGGCGGAAGGTCGTGATCTTGCCGCCATAGACGTTCAGCAGCGCCGGCTCGCCCGATGCGCCGTCCAGCGTCAGCACGTAATCGCGCGTGACCTTCGAGGGATCGTCGCTCATGTCGTCGAACAGCGGGCGCACCCCGGCGTAGCTCCACCGTACGTCGGCGGGCGCGGGCGCGCGCCGGAACCACGCGCCGACGGCATCGCAGAGATAGCTTGTCTCCTCGGGCGAGATCGAAACCCTGCCCGGGTCGCCCGAAAACGGCACGTCCGTCGTGCCGATCAGCGAGAAACGGTCTTCGTAGGGAATCACGAACACGATGCGCCGGTCTGGGTTCTGCAGGATATAGGCGTGCGCGCCGTCGTAGAGTTTCGGCACCACGATGTGACTGCCCTTGACCAGCCGCGGCGGCGGGGCGTCGTTCCGGCCGATGGCCCGCTTCAGCACGTCGCCGACCCAGGGTCCGGCGGCGTTGACCAAGGCGCGGGCGCGGACGGCGCGCTGGGTCTCTCCCGTCCTCAGCGTCGCGGTCCACATTCCGTCCGCGCGACGCGCCGAGACGCAAGGCGTGCGCGTCAATATCTCCGCGCCACGCTCGGCCGCGTCCTGCGCCAGCAACGCCACCAGCCGCGCATCGTCCACCCAGCAATCGGAATAGCAAAACCCAGCGGCGAACCCAGGCTTCAGCGGCTTGCCAGCCGGGTCGCGCGCCAAGTCGAGCCCGCGCGAGCCGGGCAGGCTCTTGCGCCGCGCCAGGTGATCGTAAAGGAACAGCCCCGCGCGGATCATCCAGGCGGACCGCAGATGCGCGTCGTGCGGCAACACGAAGCTCCAGGGGCGGATGATGTGCGGCGCGGCCGCCAGCAGCACTTCCCGCTCCTGCAACGCCTCGCGCACGAGGCGGAATTCGTAATGCTCGAGGTAGCGCAGGCCGCCGTGGATCAACTTGCTCGACGCCGACGAGGTCGCGCCCGCCAAGTCGCCCTGCTCGCACAGCAGCACCTTCAGGCCGCGGCCTGCGGCGTCGCGCGCGATGGCTGCGCCGTTCACCCCGCCGCCGATGACGGCGAGGTCGAAATGCTGTCTGTCCACCATGGCGGCGGCACACTACCAAGCCGCCGGCGCGCCCGTCGCGGCAAATGTGACGGATTTGTTTCTTGACCCTCCGGGCCGCCGGACCGGATCATCCGGCGACGACGAAGGCACGAAATATGGGGGAAACCGCATGGCCGGCGCCGGCTATCTGCTCGCCATCGACCAGGGCACCACCAGCAGCCGCGCCAATGTCTACGACGCGGCTCTGAAGCCCCTGGGAACCGGCCAGCTTGAGTTCCGCCAGATTTTTCCCGAGGACGGCTGGGTCGAGCACGACCCCGAGGAGATCTGGGACAGCGTGGTCGCGGTTTGCCGCGAAGCGCTCAAGGCCGCCGGAATCGGGGCGGGGCAACTGGCGGGGATCGGCATCACCAACCAGCGCGAAACCACCATCCTGTGGGAGCGGACGGGCGGAAAGCCGGTGCACAACGCCATCGTCTGGCAGGACCGGCGCACGTCAGACGCCTGCGCGCGCCTGAAGAAGGCGGGCAAGGAGGCGCAGGTCAAGCGTAGGACCGGGCTGGTGCTCGACCCCTATTTCTCCGGCACCAAGCTCGCCTGGCTGCTCGACCACGTGCCGGGCGCGCGCAAGCGTGCGCTCCGGGGCGAACTCGCCTTCGGCACGGTCGACAGTTTCCTTCTGTGGCGGCTGACCGGCGGCCGCGCCCATGCCACCGACGCCACCAACGCCTCGCGCACGCTGCTGTACGACATCGAGCGCTGCGCCTGGGACGACGGCCTGCTGCGGCTCCTGCGCGTGCCGCCGCAGGTGTTGCCCCGGGCGATGGATTGCGCCGCGCCCTTCGGCGCCGCCGAGCCGGGCATCCTGGGCGCCGCGGTGCCGGTTCTCGGCATGGCCGGCGACCAGCAGGCCGCCGCCATCGGCCAGGCCTGCTTCACGCCCGGGACGATCAAGAGCACCTACGGCACGGGGTGCTTCGTGCTGGTGAACACCGGCGGGCGGATCGTCAGGTCGCGCAACGGCCTGATCTCGACCGTGGCGTACCGCCTGGGCGGCCGGGCGACCTACGCGGTCGAGGGCAGCATCTTCAACGCCGGCACGGCGGTGAAATGGCTGCGCGACGAACTGCGAATCATCAAGACGGCGGGCGAGACCGAAACCCTGGCGCGTTCGGTGCCGGACACCGGCGGCGTCTACATGGTTCCAGCCTTCACCGGCTTGGGCGCGCCGCTTTGGGACCCGCGGGCGCGCGGCGCTATCCTGGGCTTGGCGCGCGACAGCGGCGCGGCCCAGGTCGCGCGCGCGGCGCTCGAGTCGGCCTGCTACCAGACCCGCGACCTGATCGACGCGATCCGCGAGGACGGCGTCGGCCGGCTCGCCGGCCTGCGGGTCGACGGCGGCATGGCGGTCAACGACTGGGCGATGCAGTTCCTGGCCGACGTGCTGGCGCTGCCGGTGGAGCGGCCGGTCGTTACCGAAACCACGGCCCTGGGCGCGGCCTCGCTCGCCGGCTTGCAGGCCGGCCTGTTCCGCTCGCTCGACGACGTCGCGGCGGCGTGGCGGCGCGACCGGCGCTTCGAGCCGGCGATGCCGCCCAAGCAGCGGACCAGGCTGCTGAAGGGCTGGCGCGAGGCGGTCGGGCGGGTGCTCACCCGGCGACGGCGATAGGGCGGCGCTAGAAATCGACCCTGAGGCCCAGCCACACCTGGTGCGCCTCGATGCCCAGATCGAAACTGCCGCCCAGATTGTCGCGGAAGGAGGGGTCGTTCAGCGACAGGAAGCGGTAGCCGGCCTCGGCCGCGAAAGTGGGGGTGAAACGATAGGCGAACCCGACCAACGCCTGGAACGCCAGCACCGTGTCGGTGCTGTCGGTCAGGTTGAACGAAGCGCCGCTGATGTTGCTGCGGCCGGTCACGTCGTTCATGCCGACATGGGCGAAGCCGATGCCCGCGCCCACGAACGGCTCGAAAGCGCTGCCGAACTTGACATCCAGCACGGCGTTAAGGAATCCGGTGAAAATCTTCAGGTCGCCGTCCAGGCTGGGCGCGGCGTTCAGCTCGGTGCGCCGGGTGCCGGCGGTGTCGACGTACGAAAATTGCGGCGAATCGAACGACTTGAGGCTATGGGACTCATAGCTGCCCATGCCCTCGAGCCTGAGCACCCCCCAGCGGTAGCCGGCCGCAACGCCGCCCCAGGGGCCGCCGGACTGGTGCAGCGCCCCGCGGCCGTTGCCGTTGCCGGTCGAGCCGTTGGTGATGTTGTCGCCCTTGATGCTGGGTTCGTCGAGCAGCGAATACCCGCCGAACACGCGGAGATAAGGCCCGCTGGACGCCCCGCCTTCGGCTGCGGCGGCCGGGCCGGAAAGCGGGATGGCAGCCGACAATGTTGCGAGCACGACGCTCGTGAACGGCGTGCACCGCCTCATTGTCGACTGCTCCCTGCCCCCCCGAGCAACGCGGTGTACTCTGCGCGTACGATGCCACCATTCTCCCTCCCGCAAGGCCCTTTCCGTCAACGTCTTTCCCCCCTCGCGGATCACTCCGTCGGCCGCCGTGGCAAGCCGGCAACAGGCGCAAGGGGCGGCTTTCAGGGAATCCGGCGTGTCGCGAGCCGCCGGAACGGCGCCCGGCGGAATGAGGAGGGCGCGGCCGAACTCCATTTGCGCTAAATCCCGCCTGTTCGCTATATGTAGCCGCGGGGCGGCAACACCTAGGAAAACGGGGCGGCAGCGATGCAAACGGGAGCAACGGTCAGGATTCTGGCGGCGGCGGCCATGGTCGGCTTGGCGCTGGGCGGCTCTGCGGACGCGCAGAATATCGCGCCAGAGGCGGCCAAGAAGTTCATCGCCGACATGGGCGGCCGCACAGTGGCGACGCTGGAAAAACAGGGCAACCCGGCGCAACGCAACAACGAGTTCACGCGCATCATGATCGATGCGCTGGACTTCGAGGCGCTGGCGCTGTCCACGCTCGGCAAGATGGCGCGCAACATCACGCCGGCCGACAAGAAAGAATTCACGCGGCTGTTCGCCGCCTATGTCATCGACGTCGCGATCGAAAGGTTCGGCAACCTGCAGATCAGCGGCTTCGGCATCGGCGAGGTGCGGCTGATGCCGAACGGCGACGTGAAAGTGAACACCGCGATCAATCGCAGCGGCGACAAGCCGATCTCGGTCGATTGGCGCGTGCGCAACACCGCGGGCAGCCCGCGCATCAACGACATGGAGATCGAAGGCTACAGCCTGTCGATCCACTATCAGGGCGAGTTCCAGCGCGCGGGCGTGAGCACCGTGGGCGGCCTGATCAAGCGGCTGCAGGATCTGACATCCGATTCCAAGGCGATGCCGGCGGTGCAGCAGGCGATGAAGTGATCTAGGGACCGGGCCGGGGCGCCGAACGCGGCGCCGACGGCATGCGATCACTGGGCCGCGCCCGGGCGGGGCGGCCGAGGCGCCGCCAGAGGGCGCGCACGACGGACGGTCCCGGGAGACGAAGCATGACGCGGCGTATCATTTGGGTGCTATTCCTGGTGGGCGTGGTCCAGTTCCCGGGCCTTTCGCATGGTCAGCAACCGGCAGGATTGTCGCTCGAGACGGCGCACGCCTTCATCGACAAGTTGGGGCAACGCACGCTCGGCGTGCTGCAGTCGCGCGACCTGCCGGCTCCGCAGCGCGGCGCCGAGCTCGGCCGGATCCTGCTCGAGGGCATCGACTTCGACATCGTGTCGATGCACACGCTCGGCCGCTACGGCCGCAAGCCCGAAGGCCAGGAATTCCGCGAGTTCTCGACGCTGTTCTCGGCCTACATCATCGATCTGGCGATCGAGAAATTCGGCGCCCTGCCGATCCGCTCCTACACCATCGCCGAGGCGCGCTTGCTGCCCAACGGCGACGTGATGGTGAACACGTCGGTGGCCCCCGACGGCGCCGACGCGCTGAACACGGGCTGGCGCGTGCGCAACACGCCCGGCGGCCCCAAGATCATCGACATCACGGTCGACGGCTACAGCATGGTCACGCACTTCTCCAATCAGTTCTCCGACTGGCTTTCCAAGGCCGGGCTCGCGGGGCTGGTGGCGAAGTTGCGCGGCCAGACCAAGAACTCGCCCTCGCTAGTGCTGGTCCGCAACATGCGCGGCTAGCCCGCTGCTATCGGCATCGCGGCCGCTCTGATGATCGCAACCACAGCCATGCGGCGCGGCTATGCCGCGCGCCGTCGTATTGCCGCGTCGTTCAGTAAAGCCCCGGCTCTGGAAACGGCAACGCCGGCCCCGGCTCCAAGGACGAGAAGCCCGGGGCCGGGACCGGCGTTCTGCCGATGCGCTTAGACCGACTCGCCGATCAGGGTGATGCGCAGCGCGCGCCCCACGATGTCGGCGCCCAGCCAGGCCAGGCGTGCTCCGCCGATGACGCTCATCGAGACCTCGGCGGCCAGCAGATAGGCCATGTGGCGCTTGGTCTTCTTGGTCATAACCAACCCCCATAGTTGGCCGATGCTGGCCACTCTAGGGGGAGGAGAAAATTCAGGCAGTGACGGCCGTCACTCCGCGATTTGACGGATTGTCCTTCGGAATCAACGAATTGCCTGCTTTCGCATCGCTCAGCAGCCCGGCCGCGCTTTCCGCCGGCACGGGCGGGGCGAACAGATAGCCCTGGCCGATGGCGCATTTCAGCGCCAGGAGCTGTCGGCGCTGCTCGTCGGTCTCAACGCCCTCGGCCACCACCTCGAGGCCCAGGGCCAGGCCCAGCTCGACGATGGTCTTGATCAGCGTCTGCTCGGATTGGCGCTCGGCGATGCGCGCAATGAAGCTGCGCTCGATCTTCAGGGTGTGGAATGGGAAGCGGTGCAGGTAGCTCAGCGACGAATAGCCGGTGCCGAAATCGTCCACGCACAGCCGCACGCCGAGCTCGCGCAATTGTATCAGGATCGAACGCGCCAGCTCGGGATTCTCCATGATCGCGCTTTCGGTCAACTCCAGCTTCAGCCGCCCGGGCGCAAGGCCGGTGCGGACCAGCACGCCGCGAATCTCGCCCACCAGGTCGGTCTGAGAGAACTGCTTGGCCGAGATGTTGACGTTGACCGCGGTTTCCGGGCCGGCCAGGCCGCGCCGCTGCCAATCCGCGAGCTGCGTCGCGGCGGCCGCGGTGATGCGTCGGCCGATTTCAACGATCGTCCCGGCATCCTCGGCCGCGGGAATGAACTCGGCCGGGGAAACCGGGCCGCGCTCGCCGCGCACCCAGCGCGCCAGCGCCTCGAAGCCCAGGATGCGGCCGGTGTCCAACGCCACGATCGGCTGGTAATACGCGTCGAATTCGTCGCGCTCGACGGCGCGGCGCAGGTCGCTGTCGAGCTTCAGGCGCTTCACGGCGCGGGCATGCAGGCCCTGGTCGAACATCTCCACCCGGCCGGTGCCCAGCGCCTTGGCGCGGTAAAGCGCCAGGAACGCGTCGCGCAACAGCTCGTCGGGGCTGCGCACGCGCGCGCTCGCCACCGCTATGCCGATGCACAGGCTGACGAAGATTTCCTGGCCGTCCAGCACGATGGGCGCGCCGGTCATGGCGCGAACGCGTTCGGCGATCGTCATCGCCTGGTCCACGCCGTCGGCCTGGCCGACGAGGATCGCGAAATCGTCGCCGCCGACGCGCGCCAGCGTGTCGCCTTCGCGCAGGCACGATTCCAGCCGCCGCGCCAGCACGGTAAGGAATTCGTCGCCCGCGCCGTGGCCGAGGCTGTCGTTCACCAGCTTGAAGCGGTCGACGTCCAGCGCCAGCACCGCCGCGCCCGAGCCCTGCCGCCGGCGGCCCGCGGCCAGCGCCTGGCCCGCGCGGTCCAGGAACAGCGCGCGGTTGGGCAGGTTCGTCAACCCGTCGTGGAAGGCGTCGAACGCCAGTTGCTCGCGCTGCCAGTGGCGGTCGCTGACATCGGTCTGCGAACCGGCGATGCGCACCGCCCGGCCGGCGGCGTCGCGTTTGGCCACCGCGCGCGTCAGCATCCAGCGATAGGCGCCGTCGGCGTGGCGCACGCGCTGCTCGTGCTCGAGCCGCTGCGAGGCGCCGTCGATCAGCGCGGCGATCGCCAGCCTCAGTCCCTCGGCGTCGTCGGGATGCACGCGCCCCAGCCAGGCCGCGGAGCGCGGGTCGAACTCGGTAGTCTTCAGGCCCAGCATCTCGGCCCAGCGCGCCGAATACAGAACATGGTCGCGAGTCAGGTCCCAATCCCACAGCCCGTCGTTCGCGCCCTCGGCCGCCAGCGCAAAAAGGTCCGTGGGCGTGGCGGCGCCCTGGGCGGCGTCCGACGCGCGGGTGTGGTGCTTGGGCTGTGCGGCAGGCTTGGCCATTGCAACCGGGTCCTGGTATTCCAGCGTGAATCCGTAGCAATCCAGAGTTAACAACCCGTCAACGAAGAGGCGGGGAAACGCATATTTCCGCCGGCATGCGCGGTACCCGGCGGTTTTCGGGCCTGGCGACCGGCGATTTCGGCGCGTTTTTGCCGGCAACCGGCAACCGGCGGGCGGCGTCACGACCGGCCGCTTCATTGCAAGGCGCTTGCGGGCTGTGGAATGATGACTTGATGGCCGCCAATCACCGTCCCGCCGCCGGCGCGATCTATCTCATCGTCAACTTCACCGTCACGCGACTGATCTGGCTCGCCGAGCGCTGGATCGCGCCCGATCTCAAGCTCGCGGACGGCGCGGCGCCGGTCCATTGACCGGGCCCAAGCCGGCTCCGCCCGGTGCGCTGAAAAGCGCGCTGGCCGCGTTCCAGGCCGGCGATCTTGCCGCGGCCGACCGGCTGTGCCGCGCGGCCCTTGATTCCGCGCCCGACAGCTTCGACGCGCTGCATCTGTCGGGCCTGGTGGCGGCGCGCGGGGGCGACAACGCGGCGGCCGAGCGGCTGTTCGCGCGGGCGGTCGCCGTCAATCCCCAGGTGGCGCAGGCGCGGCTCAATCACGCCAACGCCTTGCGCGCGCTGGGACGGCATGAGGAAGCGCTTGCGTCCTATGCCATGGCCCTGGCGCTCAAGCCCGGCTACGCGCAAGCCCATGCCAGCCGCGGAGCGGCGCTCTTGGATATGGGCCGGCGGGAAGAGGCCGAGGCGGAATGCCGCCGCGCGGTGGCCGCGGCGCCCCGTGACGCCCGCTTTCACGCCGGCCTCGGCAACGCGCTGAAGGACCTGGGCCGGC
>JBQTIS010000196.1:0-4913 GCA_052387895.1 Rhodospirillales bacterium
CGCCCACCGGCCGGCCGCGCCATCCTGGCCCCGCCGCCGATTTGCAGTCCGCCGGCCGGCGGCGTTCGGTTCCGCCGGCCGACGGCCAAACCTTAAGCCGCGCGGCGTTAATGCATCGCTAAGCGCGGAGAGATTTAAACGGCTGATTTACCTAAACTTTTAGCCATCGCGCATTGCCGCCTGCGGCCAATGGGTTAGCGGCGCGGGCGGGATCGAGGATTCATTCCGCGGCGCGCGCGGCGGGGCCGGCCTTTTCCACCTTGGCGGCGCAATACTTGAACTCGGGGATCTTGCCGATCGGGTCGATCTGCGGGCTGGTCAAGAGGTTGGCGGCGGCCTCGGCGTAGCAGAACGGGATGAACACCATGCCCCGGGGCACGGCGTCGTCGATCCGCGCCACCAGCTCGATCGCCCCGCGCCTGGTCGTGACGCGGATCACGTCGCCGCCCCTGACCCCCAGCCGCCCGAGATCGTCGGGCGACAGGCAGGCGATCGCCGAGGGCTCGATCGCGTCGAGCACCGAGGCGCGCCGGGTCATGGCGCCGGTGTGCCAGTGCTCGAGCTGCCGTCCGGTGGTCAGCACCATCGGGTAGTCGGCGTCGGTTGGCTCGCCCGGGCCCTGGTAGACGGCGGGCACCAGCTTGCCGCGCTTGGAGGCGGTCGGGAACCCGTCGCCGAACACGATGTCGTTGCCCGGCTTGTCGGGCGCGTCGCAGGGATAGGTGACGGCCGATTCGCCGAGCAGCCGTTCCCAGGTGATGTTGGCGAGCGAGGGCATCAGGCCCGCCATCTCGGCATAGACCTCGCCGACGCTCCGGTAGTTCCAGTTCAAACCGACGCCGCGGGCGACCGCCTGGATCAGCTCCCAGTCCTGGCGCGCCTCGCCCGGCAGCGGCAGGGCCTTGCGGCCCATCTGCACCTGGCGGTTGGTGTTGGTGACGGTGCCGTCCTTCTCGGGCCAGGCCGAGGCCGGCAAGATCACGTCGGCGTGGAACGCGGTTTCGGTGAGGAAGATGTCCTGCACCACTAGGTGCTCGAGCTTCACCAGGGCCTCGCGCGCGTGGTGCGCGTCGGGGTCCGACATGGCCGGGTTCTCGCCCATGATGTACATGGCGCGGATCTGGCCCTTGAGGATGGCGTTGACGATCTCGACCACCGTCAGCCCGCGCTTGGGATCGAGCTTGGCGTCCCAGGCTTTTTCGAACCGCGCCCGGATTTCGGCGTTCTCGACCGACTTGTAGTCCGGGAGCACCATCGGGATCAGGCCGGCGTCGGACGCGCCCTGCACGTTGTTCTGGCCGCGCAGGGGGTGCAGCCCGGTGCCGGGCCGGCCGACCTGGCCGGTGATGAGCGCCAGGGCGATCAGGCAGCGCGCGTTGTCGGTGCCGTGGATCGACTGCGAGATGCCCATGCCCCAGAAGATGATCGCGGCCTTGGCCCGGGCATAGAGCCGCGCCACTTCGCGGATCTTGACGGCGGGAATGCCGCATTCGCCCTCCATCTTCTCTGGCGCGAAGTCCTTGACGTGGTCTTGCAGCGCCGCGAAGTTTTCGGTGAAGCCCTGGACGTATTGCCTGTCGTACAGGCCCTCGGTCACGATGACGTTGAGCATCGCGTTGAGGAGCGCCACGTCCTTGTTGGGCTTGAATTGCAGCATGTGCGTGGCGTGGCGCTTCAAGGCCTGGCCGCGCGGATCCATGACGACGAGCTTGGCCCCGCGCTTGGCCGCCTGCTTGAAGAACGTGGCGGCGACGGGGTGGTTCTCGGTCGGGTTGGCGCCGATCACGATGACGACGTCGCTGTCCCTGCACGCGGTGAACGGCGCCGTGACCGCGGCCGAGCCGATGCCTTCCATCAGCGCCGCCACCGATGAGGCGTGGCACAGCCGCGTGCAATGGTCGACGTTGTTGGTGCCGAAGCCGGTGCTCACCAGCTTCTGGAACAGATAGGCCTCTTCGTTCGAGCCCTTGGCCGAGCCGAACCCGGCCAGCGCCCCGCCGCCGTGCGCGTCGCGCACCCGCTTCAGGCCCAGGGCGGCGCGCTTCAGCGCCTCGTCCCAGCTCGCCTTGCGGAAATGGGTCCAGGGATTGGCGGGATCGACCGTGTCGTCGGGGTGCTTCTCGACGCCGTCCTTGCGGACCAGCGGGTGGGTGAGCCTATGCTCGTGGTGCACGTAGTCGAAGCCGAACCTTCCCTTGACGCAGAGGCGGTTTTCGTTCGCCGGTCCGGCGCGGCCGTCGACATAAAGCAGCTTGTCGTCCCTGACGTTGTAGGTGATCTGGCAGCCGACGCCGCAATACGGGCACACGCTGTCGACCTTGCGGTCGGCGTAGCCGGTGCGCTTGTTGTCGGCGTCGACCACCGTGGCCGGCATCAGCGCGCCGGTCGGACAGGCCTGCACGCATTCGCCGCAGGCCACGCAGGTGGAGTTGCCCATCGGATCGTCGAAGTCGAATACGATCTTGGCGTGCGCGCCGCGCGCGGCCATGCCGATCACGTCGTTGACCTGGACCTCGCGGCAGGCGCGAACGCAGAGATTGCAGTTGATGCAGGCGTCCAGGTTGACCGCCATGGCGGGGTGCGAGCGGTCGGGAACGGGCGCATGGCGGTCCGGGAAGCGGCTTTCGCCCAGTCCCACCTTGTCGGCCCATTTCCAGAACTTCGATTGGGGATCGTGCGAGGTCGCGCGCTTCGGCTGGTCGGCCAGCAGCAGCTCGAACACCATCCGGCGCGAGGCCTTGGCCCGGTCGCTCGCGGTCTTGACCTTCATGCCGGGCGCGGGCTTGCGGATGCAACTCGCGGCCAGCACGCGTTCGCCCTCGATCTCGACCATGCAGGCGCGGCAATTGCCGTCGGCCCGGTAGCCGGGCTCGGGCGCGTAGCAGAGATGCGGGATCTCGGTGCCCACGCGCCGGGCCACCTGCCAGATGGTCTCGCCGTCCCCGGCTTCGACCGCCTTGCCGTCCAGCGTGAAGGGGATGGTCTTGGTCATGGTTAAAAGTCTACCACAGAGGCACGGAGACACGGAGATCGAAGGGGTCTTCCGCCGCGCCGTGCGGGCGCGCAAGAACCCGGCTTCCGTGCCTCTGTGTCTCTGTGGTTAGGCATTTCTGTTCACCACTTGCCCAGCGGCTTGGTCAGCTCGTCGCGGAAATACTTGAACACGCACATCAGCGGGTTCGGGGCGGCCTGGCCCAGGCCGCAGATCGAGGCGTCGCGCATGGCGCCCGACAGCTCGCTCAGAAGCCCTTCGTTCCACGGGCCCGCCGCCATCAGCTTGACCGCCTTTTCCGTGCCCGCGCGGCAGGGCGTGCATTGGCCGCAGCTTTCGTCCTCGAAGAAGCGCATCAGGTTGAGGGCCACGGCCTTCACGTCGTCCTTGTCAGACAGGATCACCACCGCGTGCGAGCCGACGAAGCACCCATGCGGCTCGAGCGTGCCGAAATCGAGCGGCAGGTCGGCCATGCCAGCGGGCAGGATGCCGCCCGAGGCGCCGCCCGGCAGATAGCCCTTGAACGCGTGGCCGGACGCCATGCCGCCGCAGAACTCGTCGATCAACTCGCGCGCCGAAACGCCGGCCGGCGCCAGCACCACGCCCGGCTTGGCGACGCGGCCCGAGACCGAGAAGCTGCGAAGCCCCTTGCGCCCGCGCCGCCCGTGCGCGGTGAACCAGTCCGCGCCCTTTTCCACGATGTCGCGCACCCACCACAGCGTCTCGACGTTCTGCACCAGGGTCGGCCGGTTGAACACGCCGACCTGCGCGACATAGGGCGGGCGGTGGCGCGGCAGGCCGCGCTTGCCCTCGATCGATTCGATCATCGCCGATTCTTCGCCGCAGATATACGCCCCCGCGCCGCGGCGCAGATGCAGTTTCGTGTGCGGGCTCAAGCCCGCCTTTTCCGCGCGCGCGATCTCGTCCAGCAGCATCAGCCGGACCGCCGGGTATTCGTCGCGCAGATAGATGTAGATGTCGGTGGCCTCGACCACCCAGGCGGCGATCAGCGTGCCTTCGAGGAAGCGGTGCGGGTCCCGCTCCAGGTAGAACTTGTCCTTGAAGGTGCCGGGCTCGCCCTCGTCGGCGTTGACCGCCATCAGGCGCGGGGGGGCTTCCGCGCGAACCAGCGACCATTTGCGGCCGGTCGGGAACCCCGCGCCGCCGAGGCCCCTGAGGCCGGCCGCCTCGACCGCCTTGATCGTGTCCTCGCGCGCGCGCTTGCCCGCGAGGCAGTCCTGCAGGAGCTGGTAGCCGCCGCCAGTGCGATAGGCGTCGTAAGGCACCGCGGGCTTGTGGGCATGGCCGCGGTGCGGGCGGGCGCAAGCGGCTTTCACCCGCTCGACCGTGGCGCTCGGCAATTCCGCATGGCCCACCGCCGCGGCCGGGGCCTTGTCGCACAGCCCCATGCAGGGCGCGCGCAGCACGCGCACCTTCGCGCCGCGCGCCCCGGGCAGCTCGGCCAAGAGGCGGTCCGCGCCCGCCATCGCGCAGGACAGCGAGTCGCATACCCGCACGGTCAGCGGCGGCGGCGGCGCGGCGCCGTCCTTCACCACGTCGAAATGGGCGTAGAAGGTGGCGACCTCGTAGACTTCGGCCAGCGCCATCTTCAGGACATAGGCGAGCGCCGCCAGGTGCTTCGCCGAGAGGCAGCGATAGCGGTCCTGGATCAGATGCAGATGCTCGATCAGCAGGTCGCGTTGCAGCGGCCGGTCGCCGAGCAGCGCCTCCACCTCGGCCAGTGCCGTCGGATCGATCTGCCGGCCCTTCGGAAAGGGCACGGTCTTGCGCCGTCCGGCACCCGGATGAAGCCGCCCGCTCTTGATCTCGCCGGCCTTGGTCTCGCCAGCTTTGCTTCCGATTGCCGCCTTCTGCATCTCGACGCGTATTCCTTCTTGATCGGGCGCGCCCTCACCGCCGG
>JBQTIS010000197.1:0-4088 GCA_052387895.1 Rhodospirillales bacterium
TCCCCCGGCGCGACGACGGTCGCGCCGAGCGGGAGGGGGTTAGGGGGAGGGGGAACGGGCAAGGGTCACAGCACCCGGGTCATGCGGGCGAGCGCGGCCTCGGTCGATTCCAGGTCGCCCACCAGCGCCACGCGGATATAGCGCTGGCCGTCGTTGCCGCCGCTAGGGTTGTCGCGCGTCATGTAGGCGCCGGGCAGCACGCGCACCGCGGCCTCTTGCCACAGCCGCCGCGCGGCCGCGACGCCGTCGCCCACGTCGAGCCAGAGATAGAACCCGCCGTCCGGGCGGTAGAAGCCGTAGCGGCCCTTCAGCACCCGCTCGGCCATCTCGTAGATGCGCCGGTAGTGCGCGCGCATCTCGTCCACGTGCGCCTCGTCCTGCCAGCAGGCGGTGGCCGCCTCCATCACCGCCAGCGGCGAGGCGGCGCAGCTGTAGGCGCGCAGGCGCGTGAGCATGGCGACGGTCGCGGGCGATCCGGTGGCGATGCCCATCCTCAAGCCCGGCGCGCTCGACCGCTTCGACAGGGAATGGAACACCAGGATGTTGTCGAGCCCGCCGCCCAAGGCCCTGGCCGCGTCCAGGCCCCCCGGCGCGGGCTGGGGCGTGTAATAGAGCTCGGAGTAGCACTCGTCGGTCACCAGCAGGAAGTCGTGCTTGCGCGCCAGCATGAGCAGCTTTTTCAGGTAATCCAGGCTGGCGGTCGCGCCTTGCGGATTGGCGGGCGAGCACAGGTAGAAAATCTGCGCGCGCTTCCAGGCCGCCTCGGGCACGGCGTCGAGGTCGGGCAGGAAGCCGGTTTCCTTGGTCGCGGGCAGGAACGCGGGCTCGGCGCCGGCCAGCGCCGCGGCGCCGAGATAGACCTGGTAGAACGGGTTGGGCATCAGCGCCAGCGGCCTGGGCCCGCCCTGGGCGGGCGTGACCGCGAGCGTCGCCGCCATGTAAAGCCCCTCGCGCGTGCCCGCGACCGGCACGACCATGGTCTCGGGGTCGATCATCCCGGCGGGCAGGCGGTAGCGCCGCGTCGCCCAGTCGGCCGCGGCGCGGCGCAGCTCGGGCGTGCCCGTGTAGTGCGGGTATTCGTTCCCGTCCGCGCGCCTGCGCGCCGCGATCTCGGCCACGAACGGCGGCGGCTTGTGCGTCGGCGTGCCGACGGACAGGTTCACCGGCGGCAGGTTGATGCGCGGCTGCACCGGGTCGAGCAGATGCGCCAGGCGGCGGAAGGTGTGGTCGGTCAGCTCGAGAAGGCGGGCGTTCAGCATCGCGTTTCGCTTTCGGCGCGGATGTGGGGCGGTATTGGTAGCAGCCGCGGGGCCGTCGTCAATCCCGTACGGCTCGACGATAACAAAGCCCGTCATGGCCGGGGCGTTGAGCGAAGCGAAACGTGTCCCGGGCATCCACGTCGGCCGTCCAGAGCCGAATGGATCGAGCTTGAACTCACCAGGATTTCAGCGGCCTGACGACGTGGATCGCCGGGACAAGCCCGGCGATGACGGTCTTCCATAACTGGGTATTTTCTACGCTTAACCGGACAGAAGTGGATCAACCCCCCGATCAAGTCCGGGGGCGGTCATGACGGAATCGAGCGAGGCCGGTGGCGCAAGCGGGAACCGATGGGCGATTTCAATACGGCCTGCCGTCCTTGCGGACGAACTTCCAGCCCGCGCCGTCGTTGACGCCGCGCATGTCGATGTCGGGATAGTCCACCCGGTCGGTCTTGACGCGCGTGCCGACCTCCAGGTACGCGGCCGGCGCCTTCGAGCGGTTGATCATGTGGTGACCGTCGGCCTTGCCGGCCGGAAATCCGCACGCGTCGCCGGCGGCCAGGATCTGCTCGCCCGCGTCGGTGACCAGCGTCAGCTCGCCCGACAGCACATAGACGAACTCGTCCTCGTTCTTGTGCCAATGCCGCATCGAGGAATAGGCGCCGGGCGGCAGCGTCACCAGGTTGACGCCGAACTGCGTCAGCCCCGCCGCGTCGCCGAGCTTGCGCTTGACGCGGCCCGCGACCTTTTCCCGGTACGGCGACGGGTACGACGTGCCGCGCTGCTCGGGCAGCGTCGCCGGGTCGAACGCCGGCAGCTTCAGTTGCTTCGCCATCTCACCCTCCTTAGCTCAATTCGTCAGCGTTTCGATCTCGGCCAGGGTTTTTTCATCCACGTCGATTCCGTGGGCGGCGGCGCGCGCGCGGCCGTCCAGGCGCTTTTGCCCGGGCAGGCGCGCGCCGGGCTCGGCCAGCACCGCGGCGAGCAGGGTTTCCAGCCGCTCGGCGAACCCGCCGCCCGACAGCGGCCCCGGATCGATCGCCAGCAACAACTGGCCCACGCGCGGCGGCGGTCCTTCGGCCGCGAAGAACGACGAGGCCTCGAAGCCGAGATGCGAGGCGGTGAGCGCCGCCGCCAGGATCTCGACCATCAGCGCCAGCGCCGCGCCCTTGGCGTCGCCCAGGGGCAGCATCACCCCGTCGAGCGCCGCCTTGGCGTCGGTGGTGGGCCGGCCCTCTTTGTCGAGCGCCCAGCCCTCGGGGATTTTCTCGCCCCGCTGCGCCGCCGCCATGACGCGCCCGCGCGCGGCCTTGCTCAGCGACAGATCGACCACCACCGGCGGCGCCTCGGCGCGGGGCGCGGCGAAGGCGATCGGATTGGTGCCGTAGATCGCGGCCCTGCCGCCCCAGGGCGCGATCGCCTTAGGCGAGTTGGCGAACGCCAGCGCCACCAGCCCGCGCTCGGCCAGGCGCTCGACGTGCCGGCCCGCCACGCCGAAGTGGTGCGAATGGCGGATCGCCGCCGCGGCGATGCCGGTCGCGGGCGCGAGCCGCGCGAGGCCCTCGATCGCCAGGTCGATGGCGGGATAGGCGAAGCCGTCTGCGGCGTCGACCACGAGGACGCCCGGCTTGGGCCGGCCGACGCTGGGCACGGCGCGGCCGTTCACTTTTCCCGAGCGCGCCTGCGCCGCGTAGCCCGCGACCCGCGACAGGCCGTGGCCCTTTTGCCCGTCGATCTCGGCCGCGACCAGGGCGGCGGCGACCGAGGCGGCGTTGGCCGGGGACGCGCCGGCGTTCGCCAGCGCGCGGGCGACCAGCGCGCGCAGGCTGTCGGGCGCGAGCGCGGTCATCGCGCCTCCAGCACGCGGCGCACGTTGGCGACGGTGACGTGGGAGATGCGGGCGTTCGACTCGCGCGTCACCCCGGCGATGTGCGGCGTCAGGATCAGGTTGCTCAATCCGGCGAAGCGCGCGCCCGCGGCGGCCGTGAGCGGTTCGGTCTCGAACACGTCGAGCGCCAGGCCGCCGAGCCTGCCGCTTTTCAGCGCCGCGACGGCCGCATCCTCGTCGAGCACCCCGCCGCGCGCGGCGTTGATCACCACCGCGCCCGGCTTCATGCGCGCGAGCGCCGCCGCGCCGATCAGATGCCGGGTCGCGTCGTTGAGCGGCACGTGCAGGCTGATCGCGTCGGACTGGGCGAGCAGCGCCGGCAAATCCGCGTAGCGCGCCTCGTACCAGGCCGGATCGCGCACCGACAGATTGGGATCGGCGGCCGCGACCTGCATGCCCAGCGCCTTCGCCCGGCGCGCCGTCGCGCGCGCCGTGCCGCCGAAGCCGACCAGGCCCAGCGTCTTGCCCATCGCCTCGGCGCCCATCAGCGCCTCGCGCGGCCACGTTCCCGCCGCGACCGCGTCCGAGGCGTGGTAGGCGCCGCGCAGCAGCATCAGCGCCGCGGCGATCACGTATTCCGCCACCGAGTCTTCATTGGTGCCAGTTGCGGGACACACCGCCACGCCGCGCGCCGCGCAGGCCGCGAGGTCGATGTTGTCGAGGCCGACGCCGAGCCGGCCCACCACTTCCAGCTTCCTGGCCGCGTCGAGCAGGGGCCCGCGCACCTGCGTGCGGTTGCGCACGATCAGCGCCCGCGCGCAGGCCGCCGCCGCCAGCAGCGCCTCGGGCTTGCGGTGCAGCTCGCGGTCGTACAGCACCCGGTAGTCCGCGAGGCCCGCCAGCGCCGCCTCGTCGAGGAACTCCGTGACGACGATGTCGGGCAAGACTAACGCTGCCCCCACCCCCAATCCCCCACCCCCCGTGGGGAGGGGGGCCTC